>JBBROT010000533.1:0-2311 GCA_038229155.1 Bryobacterales bacterium
CCTCCGGAAGGAAGCGATTGGAAGCTCTTCTCGATCAACTGGCTCACCTTGGCTTCGTCCCAATCGTGCAGGATGCGGCCCATGACGTAGAGATCGGCCGGGGGAAAATCGTCGCGGAAGAAATCTCCTGAGACGCACTGGATGCGCTCGCGGGCGCGGGAATGCGCAATCTGCTCTTCGGCCACGCGAAGGACGCGCGGAAAATCGAAGACCACGCCGTGAAGCTGGGTGTAGCGTTCGCAAAGCGCGACTGTCAGATGGCCGGTGGCACCGCCGAGATCGACCACGGTGTGGAAGGCGCTCAGGTCAAAGGCTTGGGCGACGGCGGGTGAGCTGAGCGTGCCGAAGCCGTGCATGCCCATGATGAATGTGCGCATCGCTTCATCGGTGGGGAAGAAACTATCGAATAAAGGACCTGAAAATCCGAAACTCTGATTCCAGCGATGGGTGCCTTCACGAACGGCATCTTCCAGATGGCTCCACAGATCCATCAGCACATCATTCGAATAAAGGATGTATCCCGCCATGCTGGTATCGCTTGAGCGGCAGAGATACTGCGCGCTGAGCGGCGTCAGGCTGAACTCACCGCCGGCTTCCTGTAACAGCCCCAAAGACACACAGGCATAGCAGAGGCGGGCCGTGGCGGAAGGGTCGGCGGAGATGCCGGCCGCGATAGCTGGCGCGGTAAGCGGCGAGGCTTGCAACAGATCGAAGATGCCGAGCTTCAGCGCGGCGAACATGGTCTTCGAGCGGCGGAATGCCTCTATCAAATTGAGTATCGGGGCCGGGTCAACCGTATTCACCTCACCACTCTACGACATAGCGCGCGATACTGTATGACGGTGCTTGCACGGAAAAGCTCTCTCTTGAGTAAACGGAATCTGACGCCCAGCAAAAGCGATTTTGTGTGGCTGGGCTTTGCGCTTTTCGCGCTCCTCTCCATTTTGGCGCTCTGTTTCGCCAGTTGGCGGCAGGTGGTGCAAGCCAACCGCGACATCAACGACACGCAGCAAACCCTGGTGGACATCAACCAGGTGCGAACCTTGACGGTGGATACGGAAACAGGCCAGCGCGGCTTCTTGATCACGGACGACATCAATTATCTTGACCCCTACACCAAGGCGGTGGAGTTGCTTCCGGGTCAATTGGCAAAACTGCGCGCGCATGCGGTGGGCGATAGCCAGGCTGAACGGGATGTGCGCGACCTTTCGACGCTGGTGAACAACAAGCTGAAGGAACTGAAACGAACCATTCAGCTTCGAATGGATCAAGGCATCTTAGAAGCCGTTGCCGTGGTGAAGGTGGGCCGCGGCAAACAGTTGATGGATTCCATACGCGCCCTTTGCATGCACATGGAGCAGCAGCAAATCGATCTGCTGGCTGAGCGTTCCCGCAGTGCGGAACGGAAGAGCCAATGGGCCGGCCTGATTACCATGCTGGCGAGCCTGGGCTTGTTCGGCATCGTGCTGTTCACCAACCTGCGCATGAAGCGTGAGAAAGATAAAGCGCTGGAGGCGAGCCAGGCCAAGAGCACGTTCCTGGCGAATATGAGCCATGAGCTGCGCACGCCTTTGAACGCCATCATCGGCTATAGCGAAATGCTGGAGGAGGAAAGTGTGGAGATGGGCACGCAGGCCAGCGTGCCGGATCTGCAGAAGATCAAGACGGCCGGCAAACATCTGCTGGAACTGATCAACTCCGTACTGGATCTTTCAAAGATCGAAGCGGGAAAAATGGATCTGTATCTGGAGACGTTCTCCATCTGCGCTTTGGCCGAAGAGGTGATCTCCACCGTGCAGCCCATGGCGGAGAAGAATAGCAACCTGCTGCTGAAAACATGCCCGCTCGATATCGGCAGCATGCACGCGGACCTGACCAAAATTCGCCAAAGCCTTCTGAACCTGCTTTCGAATGCCTGCAAATTTACAACGAATGGAACTGTTTCGCTGGCAATTCAGAGAGAACTCATCGGCGGTGTAAATTGGATTCGCTTTGAGGTGAAAGATACAGGCGTCGGGCTGAGCGAAGAGCAGGCGCACGGGCTGTTCGAACCTTTTACGCAAGCCGATTCTTCCACCACGCGCAAGTTCGGCGGCACGGGGCTGGGCCTGGCCATTACACACCGGTTCGCCGACATGATGGGCGGCAAAATTCCGGTGGACAGCAGCCTCGACAAGGGATCCACTTTCACGCTGACGCTTCCCGCGACGCCCGTGCAGCGCCAGCAAACGCTGGCAGCGGCGGATAAAGCCGGCCATGACGCGGTGATTATCAAAAAAGAGACCGGAGTCGTGCTGGTGATTGACGATGA
>JBBROT010000534.1:0-2271 GCA_038229155.1 Bryobacterales bacterium
ACCACGCTCACGGTCTCCGGCGAAATTGAACTAGCCGGACGCGCCCCGGCGCCCATCCGCAGTACCTATTCTTCTGAAGGTGCCGTCAGCTTGCAGGCCTCGCTCGCCGCCGCCATTCCGCTATCTTATATTCTGCAAGGCGGCTTCCCGGAACTGCGCGTGACGGGCGTCAAGCTGCGTGTGGAGTCCGTGGACCGCCACCAACAATTGCAAATCGAAGACGTCACCATTTCAAAGCGTGAGGCGCACCCCGGCGATACGGTTCAATTGACCGCGCATCTAACCGGCGAAAACGGACAGGAAATCAGTCGCAAAACGGATTACCGGATTCCCCCCGGGACAAGTGCAGGCACACTGTACTTCAGCGTGGTGGATGGGCCGCAAACCAGCTTGACCGACCTGCGCACTCTTTACGGTTCGAACCCCAGATCGGCCGAGGAACTGGTGCGCGCGATCAATCTGGTGCGCCCCACCGACCGTGCCTATGTCCGGGTATGGCGCGCCGATGCCGATTTTCAAATTGCCGGAATCGACCTGCCCGATCCGCCGCCTTCCGTAGCCATGCTGCTCGCATCGAACACGGCCAATGGCCAAGTGAAAAACTCCAAGGTCGCCGAATTTGAAATGAGCGCGCCCGGGTGGGTGGTCAGTGGCGCGAAAACCGTGCAGATCGAGGTCAAGAATTGACGCTGTCGCGCTTTGCCATCGCGATCCTGCTCGCAACATCGTCCTACGCGTCCAGTCCCGCATTCTGGGAGATGTCCAGCTATCCGGAATTTCTGAAAGGGAAATTCGAGCATGTCGCGGTTTCGCGCGATGGCGTGCTTTCCGTGGCACCGCCGCTCGATACAGTTTTCGCGTCGGGACAGGCTTACCTGTGGAGCCTTGCGCGCTTTTCCGACGGCACCATTTACGCCGGCACGGGTAACCATGGCCGGCTCTACAAAATCGATAAGGCGGGCAAAGGCGAAGTGCTCTGGACCGCTCCGCAGCCGGAAATTTTCGCCGTCGCCGTCGATGCGAAAGGAATCGTCTATGCCGGAACCTCGCCGCACGGCCGCATCTTCCGGATTGAGAACGGCACCGCGACCGAATACTTCGATCCCAAAGCCGCCTACATCTGGTCGCTCGCCGTCGGAAAGGATGGAGCGCTTTACGCGGGCACTGGTACTGAAGGCAAAATCTTCCGCATCACTGCCGCCGGCAAGGGCGAAGAGTATTTCTCGACAGGCCAGGTGAATGTAACTGGCCTGGCACTGGGGCAGGATGGCTCATTGCTCGCAGGTACCGAGCCGAATGGCGTTCTTTATCGCATCTCCGCCAAAGACAAAGCCTTTGCGCTATTCGATTCCAACCTGCCTGAAATTCGCGCCATGGCCCAGGCGGCGGATGGCGGCATCTACGCGGCGGGGCTTGGCGGTGCCGTCGCGCGCAAAGCGCAAAGCGCCACACAGGGAGGCACCGGTGCCGTGACCGATATCCCCACCATCACCACGTCCATCACGGTGACCGCCAACGCCGCCACCGGCGAAATCAAGCCGCCCGAACCTGCGAAGCCCGCGACTCAAGTTCCCCCGCCGGCGACGGCCACTGCCACCACAACCGCCGCCACCTCCACCGTGGACATCAGCGGAGTCGAGCGCAGCGCCATCTACCGCATTCATCCCGATAACACGGTGGAAACCATCTGGAGTTCGAAGGAAGAAAACGTGTACGACATACTCCCTTCGTCCGGCGCGCTGCTCTTCGCCACCGATCTGGGCCGCATCTATCGCCTGGATGCGAACCGGCGCATCACGCTTCTGGTGCAAACCGGCGAAGGCGATCTGAACCGGCTCTTTCGCGATATGTCGGGCGTGCTTGCTGCTGCCGGCACCGGCGGCAAAATTTATCGCCTGGGCGGCAACGCGAATAGCACGGGCGGCTCTTACGAATCGCCCATTTTCGATGCCGGCGCGGCGTCGCGCTGGGGGCACATCCGGCATACCGGCTCCGGCACCGTGAAGCTATGGACGCGCTCCGGCAACTCGCTGCGGCCCGACCATACCTGGAGCGAATGGGAGCTCACCGCCGCCGGTTTCAGCGTGGCCAGCCCGAACGCGCGCTATCTTTCCTGGAAGGCCGAACTCTTGCCCGGCGCAACGCTCGAGACCATGACCGTGGGCTATCTGCCGCGCAACAACGCGCCGCTGGTCCGGTCCATCACCGCGCTCACCACCACGCAGCCCGCCGCGGTGCCCACGAAAGCGGCCAACGGCACATCCGCCGCCA
>JBBROT010000535.1:0-2251 GCA_038229155.1 Bryobacterales bacterium
CGATGTGTACGATCGCAGTCTGAATTTACGGCCTTGGCCAAGGCAGGTGCCCCGCTTCGCGAAGGCGTGGCTCGAGTGGCATCTGCGCCCGCGGAGCCCTATTAACAGATGGCTCCGGCGCATTGCGCACCCAGCCGAAGCGCTGGTTCCTCTCTATGCGAAGCTGGCACACGCCACCAGAAGGATGCGTCGCCAAGCCTCGGCTGCTCCGTCGCCGTCTCTCCCTGTGCCGCTCCCCACCGGCACTGTTGCCATCATTCCCTCGCGCGATGGATTGCACTTGCTGAAGGAATGCTTGCCTCCGCTGATCAGCCAGAAGCCGGCGGGAATTGTTGTGGTGGACAATGGCTCGCACGACGGCACGGCGCAGTGGCTTGCCGCCGAGCATCCGTCTATCGAAGTGTTGCAAGTCGCAGAGCCGCTGTCTTTCGCGCGCGCCATCAATCTTGGTTTGAGGCGGGTTCACTCGAATCGCGTGCTGCTCTTGAACAACGACATGATCATCGAGCCCGGCTTTCTGCATGAGCTCAACGACGCCTTCGAAACCGAGCCAGAGCTGTTCTGCGCCACCGCACAGATCCTCTTCCCGCCCGGCGTGCGGCGGCAGGAAACCGGCAAAGCGGTGCTCCGCGAGCCGCTCTCTGAAACAGAGTTCCCAGTGCGTTGCGATCTCCCCTTACCCGGAGAAAACGGCACATGGGTTCTTTACGGCAGCGGCGGATGCTCTCTCTTCGACACAGCCAAGTTCATCGCTCTAGGCGGATTGAATGAAGCGCTCGCGCCCGCGTACGTGGAAGATCTCGACCTGGGCTTTCGCGCATGGCAGCGTGGTTGGCCCAGCGTGTTTCGTGAGAAGGCGCGCGTGGAACACAGGCACCGCTCCACCACGTCTCGCTATTGGACGGAACAGCAACTCGCGGACATGGTGCAGCTCAACTATCTACGCTTTCTGGCAACAGCAGTGGTGAGCAAAACGCTCTACCGGCGCCTGTGGAACCACGCCATCCGGCGTCTGCATCTGGCGGGATCGCGCGAAGTGCTGCGAGCCGCCATGATTATGCCGCTCCGGTTGCGCTCGCCAGTGTTTACTACGGCGGATGAATCGCGATTCCTGGCACTCACTAATGGCGATGTATCTGTGTTCCCGGGACGTACCCGCTGCGGCCGGCCCGTCATTGCGATTGCCTCAGCCTACTTGCCCTTCCCGCTTTCTCACGGCGGCGCAGTGCGCATTTTCAACCTGATGACTCAGGCCGCGCGGGATTTCGATATCGTCCTGGTGAGCTTCGTGGAACAGTGGGAAGCTCCCGCCGCCGAGCTACTTGCCATCGCAACGGAAGTGGTACTGGTGCGCCGCGCGGGGTCGCACTATCGTGTCTCGACAACCCTTCCCGACACTGTGGAGGAGTTCGCTTCGGCAAGTTTTGGAGCAGCCTTGCGACAAACGGTTTCCAAGTGGAGAGCTTCGGTGGTGCAACTGGAATGGACGCAGATGGCTCAATATTCCAGCGATTGCGCGCCCGCCAAAACAGTGCTGGTGGAACACGATATCACCTACGATCTGTACAGCCAGATGGCAATTGGCGAGCCGCGCAATGCCGAACTGCGAACACAGCTTGAACGCTGGCGCGCGTTTGAAACCAATGCCTGGGCGCGCCTCGATTGCGTAGTGACCATGTCGGAAAAAGACCGGCAAACGGTCGGGCTCGCAAACGCTCGGGCAATCCCGAACGGCGTCGATACGGTGCGTTACCAGCCTTCACGCGAAGAGCCCGCTAATAACTCACTGCTCTTCATCGGAAGCTTCGCACACCATCCGAACCGCTCGGCCATCGAGTGGTTCCTGGCCGAGGTATGGCCGCGTATGGGACCGTTGGCACCGAAGCTTCACATCATCGCGGGAGCAAACCACGAACGCTGGAGCATCGCGCCGGACACGCCAGGCGTGAGCATCGAGGGCTTTGTCGCGGACGTGCGCCCCGCCTACCGTCAAGCCGCTGTTGTCATCGCGCCGCTGATCGCCTCAGCGGGCACAAACATAAAAATTCTGGAAGCGATGGCGATGGGTAAGGCGATCGTCAGCACTCCGGCGGGCGTGAACGGGCTCGATGTGGACGGCGTCGAAGTGGCCGAATCCGCTCCTGATTTCGCGGCAGCCATCGCCAGGTTACTGAACGATGGGGAACTGCGCCAGCGCCGCGGCCTGGCTGCCCGCCAGCGCGTGGAAGAGAGGTATGGCTGGCAGAGCATC
>JBBROT010000536.1:0-2239 GCA_038229155.1 Bryobacterales bacterium
AGTTGGACGGCATTCGCGCGGATGCCACGCAGGTGATGGAGCGCTCTTACCGCTGCTTTCGTGAGCAGTTGCTGCCGGCGCTGGAGCAGAACGGAATTGAACTGCTGCAGTATTCGTCGTTGAGCCGGGCGGAGCGCTCGTCTCTCGAGACCTATTTCCAGCACACCATTTTTCCGGTGCTCACACCGCTGGCGTTCGATCCGGGGAGGCCGTTTCCGCATATCTCCAACCTGAGTTTGAACATCGCGGTGGTGGTGCGCGATGCGGCGGGCGTTGAACATTTCGCGCGCGTGAAGGTGCCGGAGACGCTGCCGAAATTGTTGCCGGTTCCGAATGCCGCGATTGAGCCGGGTGCCGAACAGGAGAACGTGGAGCCGGTTCGCGCCAGGCAGGCTTTCGTGTGGCTGGAGCAGATCATCATGGCGAATCTGCCGAAGCTGTTTCCCGGCATGGAAATTGTGGAGGCGCACGGGTTCCATCTGACGCGCGACGCGGAGGTGGTGATCAAGGAGTTCGAGAGCGACGATCTTCTGGAGACTATCGAAGAGGCCGTGTGGCAGCGGCAGTTTCGCGCCGTGGTGCGGCTGCAGGTGAATCAATATATTCCGGCCCACATTCTGGAAATTCTGATTGAGAACCTGGAGATGGATCCGAAGGATGTGTATCGCGCCGCGGGACCGATCGATCTGAGCCGCTTGCGTCAATTGCAGGCGCTGGACCGGCCCGATCTGAAGGACAAGCCCTTCGTGCCCTATACGCCGCCGGAGCTGCTGCCGAAGGCGGAGGACGATATCTTCACGGTGATGCGGCGGCAGGATCTGCTGCTGCACCATCCGTTCGAATCGTTCCAGCCGGTTGTGGAGTTTCTGCGTAAGGCGGCGCGCGATCCGCAGGTGCTGGCCATCAAGATGACGCTGTATCGCGTAGGCCGCAATTCACCGGTGGTGGAAGCGCTGGTGGATGCGGTCGAAAACGGCAAGGAAGTGGCCGTGATGGTGGAGTTAAAAGCGCGCTTCGATGAGGAGAGCAACATTGAATGGGCGCGCGCGCTGGAGCGTGAAGGCGTACACGTGGTGTATGGAATTCTGGGGCTGAAAGTACATTCGAAAGTGGCGCTGGTGGTGCGTCGCGAAGGCGATCTGATTCGCCGGTACGTGCATTTAGGCACGGGCAATTACAACGTGGTGACCGCGCGCTTGTATACGGATGTCAGCTTCTTCACTTCGAATGAAGAGATCGGTGCGGACGTGAGCGAGTTGTTCAATTACCTGACCGGCTATTCTTCGCAAGCCGAATTTCGCAAGCTGCTGGTTGCTCCGAAAGGCCTTCGCAACGATATGGCCGGGTTGATCCGCCGGGAAATTGAACACGCAAAAAATGGCCGCGAAGGACACATGATTTTGAAGATGAACGCGCTGGAGGATACGGAGATGATCCGTCTGCTCTATGAAGCTTCGCAGGCTGGCGTGAGAGTGGAATTGCTGGTGCGCGGCATCTGTTGCCTGCGGCCCGGGATTGCGGGCATCAGCGACAGCATCATTGTGACCAGCATCATCGGCCGCTTCCTGGAGCACAGCCGCATTTACTATTTCGATAACGCGGGCAAGCCGGAGTTGTATGCGGGCAGCGCTGACCTGATGCCGCGGAATCTGGATCATCGCGTGGAGATTATTTTTCCCATCTCGGACAGCAAGCTGGTGAAGCGCGTGCGGGACGAAGTGCTATTGCGCTACCTGTGCGATGGGAAGAATTGCCGCGTTATGCTGAGCGACGGGAGCTATCGACGGGAGCCGAGAGGCGCGGAAGGTAAGGGTTGCCCGGATTCGCAACAGCTCTTTCTGGACCAGCCATCGGGCGCGGGCCGCGGCTAATCGGCGACGGGGTCGTGGGCGTGCCGGACGTCTTCGCCTTTTACCAGGAAGATTACTTCTTCGGCGACGTTCGTGGCATGATCGGCGATGCGTTCCAGGTTTCTCGCAATCACAAGGAGATCGATCGCGCGCGGGATGATATCCGGGTTGGCCTGCATGGCTACAATCAGCTCCTCGGTGATCTGGTTCCGCTGGATGTCGACCGCATCGTCGGAGCGCAGAATTTTCTCCGCGATATCGGCATCGCGCTTGATGAAGGAGTCAAGGCTTTCGAGCACCATCGATTCCACCAGTTGAGCCAAAACGGAAAAACGGTCCAGGGAAGGCAGCGATTGCTGGTGCATGAGCGAGAGAGAGCGCTCAACGAT
>JBBROT010000537.1:0-2232 GCA_038229155.1 Bryobacterales bacterium
CCGAAACTATCCCCATGACACGGAATTGGGATTTGATGATCGAACTGCACGGAGCGGCGGATCGCATTCTTCCCTCGCTAAATTGGCCGCACCGGTTGGAAACGATTGTGGCGGTGGATCGCGGCGGATCGCAGAACGAATTTCGAGAAAGTAATCAGCGGTTTCTCTGGTGCGATTCCGCGCCCGACGTCAAACCGCGCGCTACACTCTCGTGATGAAGATTTTCGTGCTGGCTTTGATTGCGCTCACCGCGCCTTTGGTGGCGGAAGCACCGAAATACACGGCAGAAGGTGAGCTCGAACTGCCGGCGGAGTATCGCGAGTGGATCTTTCTCAGCTCAGGGCTCGGCATGACATATGGTCCCGCAGCCACAGCGGCACGCGCCGACGCACCGTTTTTCGATAACGTGTTTGTCCGACCCGAATCTTACCGTGCGTTTCTGAAAACCGGTAAGTGGCCGAACGGGAGCGAGTTCGTGCTGGAAATCCGTTCGAGTGAAAGCCACGGTTCCATCAATAAAGACGGGCACTATCAGACGGGTTTCTCTCGCCTGGAAGCGGAGGTGAAAGACGATAGCGGCGAGTGGAAATTCTATGGCTTCCCGACGGTCAACGGCAAATCGAAAGCGAGCGGAAAACTTCTGCCCGCCACGGCAAGCTGCTATGCCTGCCACGCCAAAAATACAGCTGTCGAAAACACCTTCGTGCAGTTTTACCCCGTGCTGATGGAAGTAGCCGAGCGCATGGAAACGGTGAAGAAAGAGTTCGTGCGGTAGCTCATTCTAGATAGGTGCCTCCAGCTTTTTATCGCACTCGCCGATTGCTGCCAGGGCCGCCTTCAGCCGCTGTTCGGTGTCTGGCGTTTGCGGTGTCCAATGCTTCCAACGCGCCACATTTTTTTGATGTTGTAAACGCGCCCATCCGTAATGCTTATTTCTGAACAGCATCCGGCCATATAGATCGTCCAGGTCGGAGGCGGCAACCGCGGCGACAAGCGTGGGGCGGGGAACTGCCAGTAACCGGGTGGCCACCGTTTCACCCTGCACGATGAATTGCGATGCCGCGTCGTTATTGCCGTTCGCATACGCTTCAGTGGCGCTTCGGCTCAAGTAGGTTAACTCGTCGGTCGCCGAGCGGTACCACGCCTCCGTTGTGGGATCGCTAGGCGTTGAAACTTTCCTCGCGGCCTCTTGGGTGCACGAAACAAATAGCAGAGGGGCCGCGCACACAGCGCAAATAAACCTTTGAATCTTCACGGCAACCCCTCTGTTATATACTGCCAATCGCATGCCCAACTCTTCCCGCAGAAAGTTTCTGGCCTCGGCGCCACTGGCCGCGTCCACCTTTATGATCATCAAACCTCAGCTTGTGCGCGGCGCGGGTAAAGAGCGTCTGAAAGCTGGCTTAGTGGGCTGCGGACAGCGTGGCAGCCAAGCCGTCGTCGATATGATGACCGGTACGGAAAACGTGGATCTGGTTGCCGTTGCCGATCTGTTCGAGGACAAGCTCGAAGGTTCGCTTCGCGGCTATCCCGCCAAACCCGGTTACGACAAGTGGAAAGACCGTATCAAAGTATCGCCGGAAATGCGCCATACCGGTTTTGACGCATTCAAGAAGCTGATCGCCTCCGATGTCGATATCGTCATGCTCGCCACGCCTCCCGGGTATCGACCGGAGCATTTCGAAGCAGCCGTGAACGCGGGCAAGCACGTCTTCTGCGAAAAGCCATTCGGTACCGATGCCATGGGCGTCAAACGCTTCATGGCCGCCGCGAAATTGTCGGAACAGAAAGGGCTCACCGTGGTATCCGGCGCCCAACGAAGATTCGCCCGCGACTATGTCGCCACTGTCGATAAGCTTCATAACGGGGCTATCGGAAACGTTGTCGCGATGAATGCACACTGGATCGGCACGCCGGTATTTCCCATCAAAACGCCGGAAGACCGCAAACCGCAGTGGGGTGAAATGACGTGGCAACACCGCCAGTGGTACTCCTACGTCTGGCTTTGCGGCGATCAAATTGTGGAGCAGCATCTGCACAATCTAGACGTCATGAATTGGGTGATGGACGCGCACCCCGTCAAAGTTATCGGCAACGGCGGTGCTTCCTGGCGGCCCCGCGAGCCTGAATTTTATGGCAATATTTTCGATCATTTCAACTGCGAATTCACTTATGCCAACGGCGCGCGGCTAACCAGCAATTGCCGCCAATTTCCCAAAGGGACTTATCAGG
>JBBROT010000538.1:0-2223 GCA_038229155.1 Bryobacterales bacterium
CCGCCATCGCCTGCGCCAAATCCTGCAAGTGGCGCTCAGTGCCACCGCCGCCTCCATGGCTAATCAGGCAGAAGAAATCCTGGCCGAGCCGTTCCAGCCTCGCGACATCCAGTTCGCGCTTCGCGGGCAGCGCCGCTTCGTCCACAAGGAAGTCTGTGACCGAATCCGTATAGAAGGGGCACCAGCGCTCGAAGGCGTCGCGCGCCATCTCGATTGCGTTGCCATCGCGGCTGGCGAACGATACGAAGCGGTGGTGCTTCACGAAGACATCAGGGGCCACAATGGTGCGCCAGCCTTGAGCAGCCGCGTTCAGGCTGAAATATTTTTCCGCATAGTAACCGCCGCTGGCGCGGTCGTTGTGAAAGAAGCCCAGATCGTCCAGGCAACCGCGGCGCACATAGAGGCAGAAGGCCATGGCGGCGGGGATGGGAACAGCACGCCCGGGCCCGGTGCGCCTTGCCATTTCGTCCAGTAGTTCGAACGGCGCGTCCTCCGGCAACTCCAGGTCCCAAGCCGGATAGCTGAGAAACTCCGCGCGGTCGCCAAGCGGATTCACCATGCCCGCACCCGCGCCTTCGTAGGCCGCGCATTGCAGGCGCAAAAGCCAATCGCCATGTACTTCGCAATCGGCTTGTAGGATCAGCACGTCCCGGTCACGATGCAAAGTCATGGCGCGATTCACGCTCTCGGCGAACCCCAGATTCGTTTCGTTCTCTATCACAAGAACCTGTTCGTGAGCCGCCGCGAAGCCTCGCAGCAGGGCTCGTAAATCGCTTACCTCGGGATTGTCCAACACGCAGATAAGTTGGTAGCGGCAGCCGCATGGCGAAGCAAGCACGCTGTTCAGGCATCGCTCTGTTTCGCGCAGTCCCGCAAAAATAGGGACGATGATATCCACCGGACGATCACGATGCGCCGAGCGCGCCCTACGCGGTACCGATTGCGGATATAGAATCCCGAGATTCCTATAATCGCGGCGCGCGTAACGTTCGGTGAGGTGCCCCTGCATGGGCCTCAGGAAGCGATGGCGCAACTCCATCAGATCGGCCGCACTGCCGCCTTGCAAGAGTAGATCGGTGAAAGTGCGCCGCTCGCTTTCGGTCAGGTTCGGTTCGGCATTGCTTGCCTTGCCCGCCCACAACAACCGATGTTCCAGATAATGAAATGCGGCATTGAACTGCTGCGCCGCTTTCACCAGCCGCGGCCGCGAGAGCGACAGTACAGGGCTGCCCTGTAGGTCGATATCTGTGCCCGCAATGCGGGCGCGCAGGACAAAGGAACGGTCCATTTCAGCCGTCGCGCGAAGCCGGTAGGTAAAGCCGATCGCGCCATTCAGATCGGCCCGAAAAACATTAGCTGTAATGCGCGCGATGGCCGCGCCATTCACCTCGATCTCGAGTTGCACAGGCGTCAAGGGCCGCGAATGATCGGCAGCCCAACCGGAAATCAGGTTTTCTGAAAACGGATCGATATACCCCTGGTATTCGCTCTCGAAATACTGAACCCGCCGCTCGCCGCCGCATCGGATCTCAATTTTGTGCCGCTGCCCCTCGAAGCAAAACGCCGCGAGCGGAATGCTGAACTCGATCGGCTCCGGATCATCCGCGCTTATCTTTTCGCTCCGGTCGAAAGCGTCGTCAATCCAGAGATCGACCGATGGCGCGGGAAGGGTGAAGCCTTCGGCTCTTCGAAGCCGCCCCGTGACGAAGGACGCCCGGACGGCATCTACGTCCACGGACCAATTCACGAAGCGTGCTTCTGGTCCAGCGTCTCCTCATAGACCTTGATAAAGAAGTCGCGTGAAGAGGGCGAGCAGCCCACATGCATGTTGCCGGCGGATTCCTCCGCGAAGCCCAGGTAGCCATTCCAGCCCATGTCTTCCAGAATGAAATTCAAGCACTCTTTTTCATGCGGCGGCAAAAAGTCGAACGCCAGATCGAAGACCTGTCCCGTGCAATGAACAGGCAGTTCGCCCACGCCAGCTTTCTCTTGAAAATCCAAAGGCCTGACCAACGCCGTCACTTCCAACGGAACGAACTTTTCGCCCTTCGGCTTCAATTCCTCAAACAGCTTACGTGTTTCGAAAGCAATGTAAGTGAGCGTTCCAATGGCCGAAGGCGAGGCTTGCAGATAATAATTCTGGTTTTTCAAATCCCAACTGCCAATGGCCCCCGCGCCCGATGTGCGGAGTTGAAAACCGAAAAATTCAGGCTTGTCCAGAAC
>JBBROT010000539.1:0-2216 GCA_038229155.1 Bryobacterales bacterium
GGCTAAAATCCAGGTAAGTAGTTGTCATCTGTACGGTTGGGTTGGGGAACGGCAACACCTGAAATGCACGGGTGTTGGTACCCAAAATCATCGGTTCATTTTGCTCAAGGGCGAGTCTACCATTCGCGGTAGCAGGTGTTCGGCAAGGATCGCGAACCATCCCGAACCGGGCGTGACGACCGTTCGCGCGCCGCGTTCCACACCGCGTACGATCGCCTCCGCGCACTGTTCCGGAGAGATGGCGCGGCTGCGAAACTGAAGCACTCCATTGGGCGGCGTTCCTGTTGCCGATGCTTGAAAGCCAGTAGTGACATAGCCGGGTAGCACGTCGGTGACCTGCACGCCGCTGCCTTGCAATTCGCGGCGCAGACCGGCACTGACGGAGCTGAGCGCGGCTTTGGACGCCGAGTACATGGTCATCCAGGGAAGGGCGATATCCGCCGCGATGGACGAGACGTTCACGATGTGGCCGGAGTGTTGCGCTTCGAGCGAAGGCAGCACGAGCTGAATCATGGCCACGGCCGCGAAGAAGTTCAGTTCAAAGAGCGTTCGCAGGTCGGTGGGATTGGCCTGGCCGGTGGGTCCATAGAGGCCATGGCCGGCGTTGTTGATCAGGATATCGATGCGCCCGTAATGCTCAATAGTGCGGTGGACGAGCGTTTCGCGATCGGCTGCAAGGGTCAAATCGCAAGGAGTGCAGAGGGCATCCGGGACCGCGAGTGGAGAGCGCGCCGCAAGCGACAGCAAGGCACCGCGGCGGCCGAATGCAAGGGCGCACGCCTGGCCGATGCCTCGCGATGCGCCGGTAATCACCACCACTTTGCCGTTTACTGTCAAAGGCCAAACCTGGCTTCAGCATATCGCGGATAATGAGACTGACAATGTCGAGGCTGTTGCCGCTGTTTCCCCTCCAATTGGTTGTGTTTCCGCGGACGCATCTGCCGCTTCACATTTTCGAGGAACGCTATAGAGAAAAGGTAGGCGAAGCGATTGCCGAAAAGAGCGAATTCGGCGTTGTGCTGGCGAAGGACGATGGCATCGTAAACGCGGGCTGCACCGTCTTTGTGGAGAAAGTTCTCACCACGTATCCGGATGGAAGGATGGATATTGTGACACGGGGCGCGCGGCGCTTTGAGATTTTGTCGCTGAATCAGGAAAAGGATTATCTGCGTGGCGAAGTGGAATTTTTTAACGATGACGATACCGAAGAGGTTCCGCTAGAAGTGCGCGCGGAGGCGCTGAAAAGCTTTCGAGCGTTTCTGGAAGCAAGCGAACCCGGGTCGTATGCCGAGCCTGAATTTTCCGACCCTCAGTTGAGCTTCCAGTTGGCCCAGGCTGTGAACGATCTTGATTTTCAGAGCGTGATTCTGCGGAACCGCTCCGAGGCGGACCGTCTCAAGCAGATTGCGCAATTCCTCCACCAATATGTGCCGCGTCTGAAGCAGACCACACGGATGAAACAGCTCGCGCCGCTGAACGGATTCGGCCACAAGCCAGCGGGGCTGTAGGCTGGTGCGGGTGCGCGTGGGGCGCAACATTTCGCGGCCGGTTCCCTGGCTTGTTTCGCTCTGCTTTCATGGCGGCTTGGTAGGGCTGCTGTGGTTGGTCTCGAACGGCGTGCCGGCCAAGACGTCGTCGGCTTACGATCAACTCATCAAGGGGAAAGAAGCGCAGATCGTCTTCTATAAATTCAAGGACAAGCTGCCCGATGTGCAGCCCGCTCACAGTGCCGATGCAAGGCCCGCGAAGGCGGAGGTTCGCATCCCGAAACAATCCATTGTGTCGTCACCGAAGAAGGCGGTGAAAGGCTTGCAAACGGTCTGGCAGCCGGTTCCGGATATTCTGCCGAAGGATGTGCCGTCTCCTAATATTTTGGCCATCAAGGCACCCCCCATTGCGGCGCCCGAAAGGAAGCTATTCGTACCGCCGGCTGAGCGCGCGGCACCGGCCAAAGTAACGGCGCAGCCGAGGCTGCCCGATGCGCCGCGGCAACTCGCCGTGCAGAGCCGGTTGCCCGATCAGCTTGGGGCGGCACCCAAATTGACTGCCGACAATCGGGTGCGGTTCGTGGCTCCGGAGGCGCGGGCCAAGCGCTCTGTGGCCCGCGTAGCCGAAGCGGGCGCGGCACCGGCGCTTGCGTCAAGCGTGAGCGCGGCTTCTCCTTTGGCGGGCATCCAAGCCGCGGATTTGAATATCGCTGTTGTGGGGCTGACCCC
>JBBROT010000540.1:0-2183 GCA_038229155.1 Bryobacterales bacterium
CATTCAATGAGAAGGAATTTTTGCGAAACGAAGTGGGGTCCACCAAGCTCACTGGGGAATTGAAGTATCCCGTGTTCGAACGGCTGTGGGCGCGGCCCACGTTCGAAGTGCATGGCATCGCGGGCGGCTTCACGGGCGCGGGCAGCAAGACGGTGATTCCCGCGAAGGCCACGGCCAAGGTGAGTTTCCGCCTGGTGCCGAACCAGGTGCCCGAAAAGATTGTTGCCCTCTTCGAAGCTTTCGTGAAGAAGAATGCGCCGCGCGGCGTGCAGATGAAGGTCACTGTGCTGGGCAAGGGTCCGGGCCTTCTAGTGGATACCAACCATCCCGCCATGCAAGTGGCCGCGCGCGCGTTCAGCCAGATCTTCAGCGCGCGAACGGTGTTTACCCGCAGCGGCGGCTCCATCCCCATCGTGGGCGATTTCGCGGAGCACCTGAAAATTCCCACCATCCTGATGGGCTTCGGTTTGCCGGACGATGGCCTGCACTCTCCGAATGAGAAATTCAATCTGGGTCAATTCGAAAAGGGCATTAAGACCGTTGCGCACTTCTTTGAGTTGTATGGCGAATAGCGCAGAGTGAAGAACTGGTCCATTGCCGTCCTCTTCACCGTTGCGGGCGCGCTGCATTTTCTTATCCCGAACCAGTACATGCGCGTGATGCCACCCTACCTGCCGTGGCCTTATGCTCTTGTGCTGATCAGCGGTGGCGCGGAGATTGCCGGCGGTGTGGGCATGCTGTTTCCCCGCACGCGCTATGCGGCGGCCTGGTGGCTGATCGCGCTCCTCATTGCGGTTTTTCCCGCGAACGTATACATGGCGCAAGCGCGCCTGATGGGCCCGGCATGGGCGTTGTGGGCGCGCCTGCCGCTACAGGGTCTGTTGATCTGGTGGGTGTATTGGGCACGCAGGGGCTAGACTGAAATTTGCGCTCTCTTCAAGTAATCGGCGGTGGGTTGGCAGGCACGGAAGCAGCTTGGCAAATCGCGGAAGCCGGGCTTGCTGTCGATCTTTATGAGATGCGGCCGGTGCGCACCACACCCGCTCATCAGACCGATCGGTTCGCGGAACTGGTGTGCAGTAATTCGCTGAAGAGCGACCAGCATCCCTCGGCTTCATGGCTGTTGAAAGAAGAGCTGCGCCGCTACGGATCGATATGCCTGCAAGCCGCTGAACATGCGCGCGTGCCAGGTGGGCATGCTCTCACCGTAGACCGCACGCTGTTCGCGGAACGGCTCACCACCATCGTGGAAAGCCACCCACGCATCACCGTTCACCGCCGCGAGGTGACCGCTGTCGATCCAGAAGCGATCACCATCGTGGCCACCGGGCCTTTGACCAGCGACGCGCTGGCCCAGCATGTAGCCCAACTCACCGGCAGCGACCGGCTGTATTTTTACGACAGCATCAGCCCGATTGTCGCTGGCGATTCCATTGACCTTTCGATTGCGTTCCGCGCCTCGCGCTACGGCAAGTCGCTCGACGGCACCGATGATTACCTGAACTGCCCTTTCGACAAGTCCCAGTACGAATGCTTCCTGCAAGCTCTTAAAGCTGCCGAAGCGGTGGCCAGCCACATTCCCGATGACGTTCCCTACTTCGAGGCGTGCCTGCCGATTGAAGAGATTGCTCGGCGCGGGCCGGAGACGCTGCGGTTCGGGCCGATGAAGCCCATGGGTTTGATTGACCCGCGCACGAGCCGCAGGCCTTACGCCGTTGTGCAGTTGCGGCAGGAGACCGCCCGGGCGGATAGCTGGAACCTGGTGGGCTTTCAGAACCATCTGAAGTTCGGCGAGCAGAAGCGAATCCTGCGTTTGATCCCCGGTCTCGAGCAGGCGGAGTTCCTGCGCTTCGGCCAGATTCACCGGAACACTTACATCAATGCGCCCGCGTGTCTTCGGCCCACGTTGCAATTGCGGAACAACCCACGCACATTTTTCGCTGGGCAGATTAGCGGCGTCGAAGGCTATGTGGAATCCATCGCGACAGGTTTGGTGGCGGCGGTGCACGCGCTCGCAGTGGCGGCGGGCCGCGAGCCAATCGCGTTCCCCCGGGCCAGCGCGCTGGGCAGTTTGTGCCATTACATCAGCCATGCGGACCCGAAACATTACCAACCCGCCAACATCGCCTTCGATCTGTTCCCGCCGGTTGAAGGCTTCCGCCATGACAAGCCGGCGCGCCAAG
>JBBROT010000541.1:0-2158 GCA_038229155.1 Bryobacterales bacterium
ATCGCAATGGAGCGAACGCGCGCGAGCGCAGGTTCTGGCGGTCCTGCCGCAAGTTTCCACGCTGGCTGCTGAATTCACGGCGCTTGAAGTGGTACTGATGGGCCGCACGGCGCATGTGACACGCGGAGAATCGGTTGACGATTACAGCATCGCGCGCGATGCTCTGGCGGCCGTGGAGGCGGCGGCCCTCGAAGACCGCATCTACATCGCGCTCTCCGGCGGGGAACAGCAGGCAGTGCAACTGGCGCGCGTGCAGGCGCAAATCTGGAGTTCGCCGGACGCGCATTTGCTTTTGGATGAGCCCACCGCCAACTTGGACCCGGCTCAACAGCACCGCATGCTCGGTGTGGCGCGAACGTTCGCTCGCCGCGGCGTGGCCGTGCTGGTGATTTTGCATGACCTGAACCTGGCAACCCAGTATGCCGATTCCGTTCTGGTGTTGAAGCAAGGCCGCGCCACCGCGTATGACCCGCCGAATGAAATTTTTACCGCTGAGACCATCCATTCGAGCTTCGGCTTTCGCGCGTTGGTGGTGCCGCATCCTTCGCGGCCGGTGCCGCTGATCGTTCCTGAATAGCGCGCCGGAATAATGCGCCGGAATAGCGCGCTACTTGTAGGAAACTAGAATCTGATGCCTGCAAAAGTCCGTAAAGCCGTTTTTCCCGCCGCGGGGCTGGGTACGCGATTCCTGCCCGCCACCAAAGCTCAACCGAAAGAGATGCTGCCCGTTGTGGATAAGCCCATCATCCAATATGGGGTGGAGGAGGCAATGCGCTCCGGCATTCAAAACATCATCATCGTGACGGGGCGCGGCAAGAGCTCCATCGAAGATCATTTCGACGTTAGCTTTGAGTTGGAAAACATGCTGGAGACGCGCGGCAAGACCGACCTGCTGAAGATTGTGCGCGACGTTTCGGACATGATCGATGTTGCCTACATCCGGCAAAAAGAGGCGCTGGGTTTGGGCCATGCCGTTCTGCGCGCGAGTGAACTGGTGGGCAACGAACCTTTCGCGGTGGTGCTGGCCGATGACGTGATCGAATCGGAAACGCCGTGCATCAAACAACTGCTGGATGTTTACGAATTCTTCAATGCGCCGGTGCTTGCTGTGATGGAAGTGCCTAACGATAAAATTTCCGCTTACGGCGTGGTGGATGCGGAGCCGATCGAGTTCAACGGAACGCGCGACCGTGTCTACCGGATTCGCGACATGGTGGAAAAGCCCAAGGCCACCGATGCGCCTTCGAACCTGGCCATCATCGGGCGCTATGTGTTGACGCCTGAAATTTTTCACTCCATTGAAAATGTGGGCGCTGGTTCGGGCGGTGAAATTCAATTGACCGATGCTCTCAAGCATCTGCTGCGCAGCCGGCCCATCTACGCGTACCGTTTCGAGGGGACACGCTATGACGCGGGGGATAAGCTGGGCTTCTTGAAAGCTACGGTGGAACTGGCGCTGAAGCGCGCCGATTTGGGTGGCCCCTTCCGCGAATATTTAAAGACGCTGAATATCGCATGACACCGAGCTTGTTCGATTTGCCAGTTCGCACCAATGAAGCCGCGGAGTTGGCGAATCTTGTGATGGAGAATGCCGGCGACAAGGTGCTGACGGAGGAGATTCGCCAGCGCACGGCGGCGCGTTCGAAGATGCTGACGCTGCCGGGGATCGTGCCGCATTTCGGGTCGCTCGAACGCGATCCGGTTCATAATTCGGCCTTGTATCTGGCTGTCGATGGCGTGGCCGGGCAGCCCCTGCTATTGCGTATGGCACCGGCCAGCACTCCTTCGAGCGGTCTGTTTCCGAAGGCGATTCTGATCGGGCGCGTTCGGGGGCCGAAGGGCGCGGAACTGGTGCTCAACGCGGTCCCGTTCGGGCCGGGCGATCACGAAGCGATCCGGCAGTTCGCGACGGAGGTGAACCCGGCGTTCCAGCCCAGGCCGGCCGGCAACCGCACCGCTTTGATTGTGAAGACGAGCAAGCCGGAGGCGGCTTTCGAAGCCTTTCGCGCGGTGTTGAAGCAGCGGAATTTGAACCTCGCGGGAATTGAAGACGCCGTCAGCGGCACCTGGGCGGCCATTCGAACAGGCTTGCGCGAAGGATGCGTCAACCAGGATTCGGACAGGACTCTTCACCTGATCAGCGACAATGCGGAAGACA
>JBBROT010000542.1:0-2155 GCA_038229155.1 Bryobacterales bacterium
CCGGTTTGCATCCGCGCGAAGCATGTTGCTATTCAACAGTGCGATCAGTTCGTCGTTCAGCGGCTTGTACTTGGCAGCCATTCGCATCCTCTGCAAATTGTCTTCATGCCAGTGATCCTTCCTTGTAAGATCCGGCGCGGGCACCGGCGGTAGCTGCAATGACGCGTCATGAGCAGGCTGCGCCGGAGAAAACATTTTCTCTGAGTTTCCCCAGATTGCTGTGCGCGACGTGGAATCTTTCCGTTCCCACGTATCGGTCCACACCTGGGCCTGGTGGCTGAGCAATTGGTATGCGCGTTCCATACCGCTGATGCGGGCTCCGTAGAAAGAGCTGTAGAACGAAATGGGCCACTCCTCAGTATGGCCGGGCGAAGGGTTCCATCCGGCCGCTGTCACCGTAACGTAGCCTAGCCAGAAGGTCTCTGGATGAAGCCCCATATCGCCCCATCCAGCGATCACGATTCCGAACAGTTCGGAGGTTTGGCGAGCGGGCTCTGAAATCGCTTTCGCAAGAGAATCCCGGACGCGCTGCTCACCCTCATGGAGAGGGTGCATCAATTGGTGCGCGGGCAATAAATCATATTGAGGAAAGAGATGCTCTTCGCCTTCTATCGCCCCGTAAATTGTCTGTCGAATTCCGTGCTTCTTGTATGCGCTGTTGAGTGGCTCGCCACTGGTCTCGCCGTTCACCAGGTGCTTAGGCAGCGATTCGATGTCTGTGATCTTTAGTGGGTGCTCGCCCCAGAAAATAACGGTCCGGCCCTGGTCATGCAAATAGTTCGCAGCCTGTGAAATAAATTCAGCCAGGACCTTTCCTGGAGAGCCAAGCTCTCTTGCCCTGTCCGCTTCGTGGCACCCGGAATTGTTGGCCATGCCCGCGTAATATGCTTCGTCGGTAGAAAGATAAAAGTACTTCACGCCACGGTTCGCCGCCAGCAGATCGTCATACATGCCGCGGAGCAGCTTCATCGAGTCCGGATTCGTGATGCACAGTTCGTAGTTGCTATCGGGGAACGCGCGCAACGGTCGATACTCAGGATGTTTCAGGATGAACGCGATGTGCGCGGGAGCATCCAGGTAAGGGATCACCTGCACGAAGTGTCGGAGCCCAAAATCCGTAAGATCCTGCAACTCCGCCGGGGAGAGTGCTTGCGGTTCCACCAGCGCCGGAGCGCTTCGGTATTGGAAATGGCCTTCCAGCTTAATTACGAATCCATTCATCTTGTAGAACGAAGCCTGCCGGACGGCTGCTTTCAAATCGGCCAGGTGTTCCAGATGGTGCGCATCATCCCAATAAATCTGGCGGAGTTGCAGATCGGGCCAATCGAGAATCTCTCCTTCGGGTAAGCGGAAGTCTCCTCGCGGAGTGTTGAGAAGTTGAATCAAAGTCTGCACACCGTAGAACAAGCCGGCGTCGCCATTTGCAGTGATTCGAATTCTCTCCGGTTTCAGTTCCAGCCGGTAGGCCTGCGCGCCAATCGCGGCACGATCTTTGTCCTGGCTTGCACCAGGATTCACTGCGCCCGCCGCAATTTCAAGCTGCACCACGCCGGCGGTTTCCTTTCCTGCCACCGCAAAATGATAGCGATCCCGCAGTTGCTCGTTCAGGCTGCGAAGCGCGCTGGAGTCAGGCGCAACTCCGTTGCTCCGTTCCACGCGCCATCGATTTCCGAACGTGAAATCACCAGCGCGGAGCGTGACCTGCCGGGGCTCTGGAAGCACGGCATACCCGCGCGCAAAGAGCGGTGAGGTTGTGCCCGCAAGGGCGTAAGGGAAAGCCGAAAGCAAAAGTGCCGGTAGGAAAATGAGACGCATAAATTACACCCGGAATCCTTCAAATTTGAATATGACCAGAAGTGAGGCGGCAAACGCCGCGGTGAGGAACCAGGCCAGCCAGGGTGCGCCGAAGATTACGGCCTTCGGGTACTGGACGCGGATGCGCGTTCCGGCGGCATCGCTGAAGGGAAGTTCGTGAGGGTAGCGCAAAAACGCCAACCAGGAGTTGTCTCGCTGCGTGGAAATCCAGCGAAGCCCCTCTCCCACGGCAAGGCTTTTCTCGAAGTGCTGCCCGTCCCAGTCGAGCTTCAGCGGTTCTGTTCCGGCAACGTCCGGCGTGACGCGCCAACCGATCTGCCGTTCTTTCAAGACGCGCACC
>JBBROT010000543.1:0-2141 GCA_038229155.1 Bryobacterales bacterium
GGGATACCGGCTGCGAGTGTCGCACTAGCTAGTTGCGATAGAGGAGTGCCCGATCAGTACGCCGGCGGTGAACCGGTGCATCGCGGCGCTGAACCGCATGCTGCGGGATGGGCGATGGCCGAAATTCATCACGCAGCTTGAGGTGTTCACGAACGAAAGCCAAGTGCAGTTGAACGTGCTGGAAGCAGGGCAGACGGTGGCCAAGCGATTTTTCGAATGGGCGGCGGAGGAGATGCCGGGGCTGGTGGAGGGTCCGCTGGAATATGCGGGGTATCGCGTGAGCCCGAATTCGTTTTTTCAGGTGAACCGGTTTCTGGTGGAGCGCATGGCGGAGGCGGTGTTGGAAGGGGCGCGCGGAGAACACGCGCTGGATTTATACTCCGGTGTGGGGCTGTTCACGCTGCCGCTAGCGAAGGCGTTTGGGCGGGTGACGGCGGTGGAATCGGGGTCGGGCGCGGTGCGCGATTTGGAGTTTAACGCGGCGCGGGCGGGAGTGAAAGCGCATGCGGTGGGTGCGAGTGTGGACCAGTATTTGAGGAGCATGGAAGAGCGCGCGGATTTTGTATTGGCGGACCCGCCGCGCACGGGGCTGGGGAAAGCGGTGGTGGACAAGTTAGTGGAGTGGCGGCCGGAGCGGGTGACGGTGGTGTCGTGCGACCCATCCACCTTCGCGCGCGATTTGAGTGGGTTGGTGAATGGCGGGTATGTGGTGGAAGAGTTGGCGCTGATCGATTTATTTCCGCAGACTTTTCATATTGAGACGATTTGTAAGTTGCGGTTGGGGTGAGGGGGGCTAGGGTTGATCGCAGCCGAGAGAGAAGTGTAAGGCGGCGCAGATTTCGTCCATGCGCGATGAGTTTAGTTGTGCGACCCGCTTCCCGAGCCGCGTTTGCGACACGGTGATTAGATTGTGCAAGTTCACCGCGCATGCGTGCTTCATGCCATCTTCTAATCCCAGAAGTACCTCCGAGGGAACTCCGCGAATTGTGGAAGTGATGGGTGCCACGGTGACGCTGGTGAGATAAGAGACTGCGGCATCCCGGGTAAGAACAACTACGGGCCGCCGTTTGTCTGGCGATTCGAAATCGTAAAAGCGGACATCGCCTCTGGCTATTCCGCTGGCCAAGATGCCTCCGCTTCCCATAAATCGGGCTCCGCACTCGACTGCGGATGTTTGGCATAGCCGGCGCGGTCGCGTTCCTCTAGTTCCCGCCGCTCCGCCGCGCTCAGGTATGCTCGCAAGGCGTCCCGGATGAGGGCGGATCGATTCTGTTTGGTGCGGCGAGCGGCACGTTCCGTGGCTTGGAGAAGCTTGCGGTCAAGGACTACTTGGATTGTTTCCATGCTGAGGAGCCTATTCCACAGTTTACTCTACAGTTGGTGTGGAACCTTCCCGAAACCCGTTCGGGAACACCGCGATGTCGGGCTGAAAACAACGATCCGACTTTTGCCCGTCTTCAAGAGAATCAACAGGGCGACCTGCGTTTTGCGGAGGAGCAGTCGCCTTGACGAGTAGCATCTCAGCTACTCCCGTGTCAGACTGTTATCCAACCAACCTGAAGGAAGACTTGGCGCATAACCGTGGGCTGCGGTGGACAAAGCGTTGCGTCACTTCGCGCGTTGGGGAGTTTGTGCTCGGGGCTACCGGTGTAAACGGCAAGCCTCGCGGCATGAACTCGAAACGGCATATCCGTTTCAATGGGGTCCCTTCTCTTAAATCGCGTGCGCCGTATCGGTCGTTGCAAGAAGTCTCTGCTCTGGTCTTCTACCTGTTGTCCGCTTCGAGAGCGAATGCAACGATGCTGTCATCGGTGACAGGGTTACCGAAGAAGCCGCCGCCGGTTGCGGCGATTGCGACGTACTGTTTGCCGTCGCGGCCTTGGTAAGTCATAGGAGTAGCTTCGGCGGCACCGCCTAGTTGCACCGTCCACAACTCTTTACCGTTCCTCGAATCGAAGGCGCGAAAGCGGGCATCGTCGGTCGCGCCAATGAAGATCAATCCTCCGGCGGTGGCGATGGTGCCTCCATTTCCAGGGCGGCCCGTGTTGCGCTTCCCCTCAGGCAGGCTATCCGTCACACCCAGCGGCACCTTCCACGCGATGCGTCCCGTGTTTACATCGACAGCCGCGAGCTCTCCCCAC
>JBBROT010000544.1:0-2141 GCA_038229155.1 Bryobacterales bacterium
CTTCCCCGCTCGACATCATGGTCTCTGTAAGCGAACTGACTTCGCGGTCGGTCATGCTAGAGTAAAAAACCGACATCAGAAACGCGGCCATTTGGTAATCGGGAATTTCACCCCGAGTGTACCCTTGTACTAAAAATGCCAGCTCTTCGGCGGCCAGTTCTTCGCCGTCGCGTTTTCTGTGAATCAAATCGACTGTACGCATTTTGAGACTTAAGCGTACCATTTTATGGAGTTACAAGTAAAGATAAAGAGGCGGCCGAATCAGCCGTTGGCGATCCCTACCATGGTGTATTGCGCTTCGCCGCGAGCCACCTGGGCAAAGAATTCGATCATTGCCGCATGAATCGCGCCGTTATCGGCCAGCAGATGCGGGCCATGCAGGGAGGCTTTGGCGCCTTGCATATCCGAACATGCGCCGCCGGCTTCTTCCACCAGCAGAATGCCGGCCGCCATGTCCCAGGGCTTCAATCCGAACTCCCAGAACCCATCTAGCCGGCCGCTGGCCACGTAGGCTAAATCGATGGCCGCGGAACCGGCGCGGCGCACGCCATGGCTGATCATGGCAAGCTGATAGTAATAATGAATATTCACATTCTGATGGCGTTTCTGGCTGGGAAATCCCGTTGCCACCAGACTTTCTTCAATCCGTTTTGCCTTTGAAACATGAATGCGGCGGTTGTTGAGATAAGCGCCCGAACCGCGTTCGGCGGTGAACATCTCCGGGCGCGTCGGATCGAACACTACCCCCGCGATGAGTTCACCGGCGCGTTCCAGAGCGAGCGTGACATTGAAAACCGGAAATCCATGTGCGAAGTTGGTGGTGCCATCTAGCGGATCCACAAACCATCGATATTCCGATCCGCTCGTGTGCCCGCCACCCTCTTCGGCCACAATGTTGTGGGTAGGAAAGTGGCTACGCAGCCGCTCCACGATCAGTTTTTCGGACGCGCGATCCGCTTCCGTAACCAAATCGAAATCACCCTTCAGCTCAAACGGAATGCGCCGTTCGAAGAAATTAGCCAGCAGCGCGCCGGCTTCACGGGCAATATCCACGGCGGTGTCGAGATACGAGGCCACCTATTCAACCTCTTCGTAGAGGTACTTGATGTCGTGTTTATAGACAAAAAGATTCGGTTCTCCCGGACGCGTAAGCCGCAGGAAACCGGCATCGTAGAACTCGATGAAGCCGGCAACTTCCTCATTGTCCATCAATTTCACGCAGACGCGGATCTTTTGTTCGATCAAATGCCGAAGATACCTGACCTCTTCATAGGTTGTATCCGGGGCTTTGCTTTTTGCGGTATGAGCACCTTTAGAAGCCATAGTTGAAGTGCCTAACGAGCGGCATCTCCATAATATCCGTTGCGGTACCGCGGCTGCAAATCCACATTCGGCAACTGGATTTTCAGACTGTGAAATCTGTTTTTTGTGAGCGGCACGTTCTTAGGGTAATAACCGACTAGATATTGCGTGCGCAGATCGCGCAGAATATCCGTGAAAGCGCGGTCCACTTCCGCGCCAAGAGACGGCAGGAACACTCTGCCTCCGGTTCCCTGCCCGAGCGTGGTGAGAGCATTTTCGCCGCCGATGTTGCGGCCCGCGTCGCTGGTGATCGGCATCACGAGAATGGAGTAAATCACCGCGTCCGCCCGTTGCGCGGCTTCCAGCGCGTCATGGTATTTCTTGGCGCTGGTGGTGTCTCCGCCGTCCGTCACCACTACGATGACGCGGCGCCCGTCGCGTCTTTCCAGGTCGCGGGATGCAAAATAAATCGCGTCGTAAAGCGAAGTGCCGGCCTCGCCCTTCATGCGTTTGATCCCATCCTCCAGCCGCTGCATGCGGCGGGTGAAGTTGCTCCGCATCACGACTTCCCAATTAAAACTGTAGAGGGCAACCATGTCTTCCGGATTGCCTTCTTTGAAGAAGGCGTGGAGAAAGCGTGTTGCCGATTCCAGTTCGTATTTCAATTCCTTGGCCGTCGATCCGCTGGTGTCGATGCACAAGGCGACATTCAGCGGAAGAGCAGTCTGCCGTTCGAACACGGCCACATCTTGCTGAACACCGTTATCGAATATTGTGAACGCATCCTTACCCAACGTTCCCACCAACTGTCCAGCACGGTCCTTCACCGTCACCAACAA
>JBBROT010000545.1:0-2133 GCA_038229155.1 Bryobacterales bacterium
GAACTCGCAGCTCAGTACCGGGCCGCGAACCGAATCGGGCAAGGCCGCCGCTAGCCAAAATGCCCTCAAACACGGACTCACATCCGAACTGACCGTGCTACCCAACGAAGACCAAACAGAATTCGACAGTCTGCTCGAACGCTATCGCAACCAGTTCGGCTTCGATGGCGAACACGAATCGTTTCTAGTGGAGCAAATGGCGCGGTCGCGCTGGAAGTTGGCTCGCATTCAACGCCTCGAAACTGCCACATTTCAACGCGCCTCTGAAACCGGATCAGCCGAGGATTGGAAAGCCCTCGCCACCCTTCAGCGCTACGCCGCGGCAGCCGAACGTTCCTACTACAAGGCCCATCGCGAGCTGCAACAGGGCCGCAAAGACGACCAGGTGGTCGAGCACAAACAATCCGCCTCTCTCAACAACTTTATCGACGCCTACATCAATGCCCCCATGCCCGGCCAAAGCACAGCATCGAACGTTGCGGAAATCCGTCCGTCGCCAACACCACATCAATCGGCTTCGTTTCGCAATTCGGAATCGGACCTTCCCGCCCGCGGAGCCGCATAACCTCTGAGGCTTGGGGTCATTAGCAGCCGGCCCGCTAACCCGTGAGACAATACCTCCAGGTAATGGTTTTAGACGGAATTTACTATGCGGTAGCGCTGAGTTTGGGTGGGGCGCTGGTTAGTTATTTGACTCGGCCGATCTTCGCTTTGCCGTTATTTATCGTCGCGGCGTTTTGCCTTTATTTCTTTCGCGATCCCAACCGGGAAATTCCGCCGGGGGCCGTTGCGGTCTCTCCGGCCGATGGCAAAGTTGTTAGTATCAAGCGGGATAACCCGGAATCTGTTCGAATCAGCATCTTTCTGAATATTTTCGACGTCCATGTGAATCGATCTCCCGTAGCGGGCAAAATCACGAAAGTGAAATACCAGACCGGCAAGTTTCTGGTGGCTAGCAAAGAATTGGCCAGTTCGCAAAATGAGCAGAATACTGTAACGGTCGACAGCGACGGCTCTCAAGTGGTATTCGCCCAGATTGCGGGGCTGATTGCCCGCCGGATCGTCTTCAGTAAGAGGGCCGGCGATACGGTCCAGAAGGGCGAACGCATCGGCCTGATCAAATTCGGTTCGCGGGTGGATGTCTTTCTTGGCCCTGAATGGAACATCCTCGTCAAAACCGGTGAACGTGTGTCGGCCGGATCGAGCGTGTTGGCCGAACGTGTTGACCGACCGGGCTCGGCTGGAGGTAATTACGCTTAAGATGCGGCTCTCGAACCCCCATGCGTCCACCCGGCCTCCCCGCCGGGCGGCCTATGCACTGCCAACGCTTTTCACGGCCGGTAATCTTTTTCTGGGTTTCATAGCGATCTTGCGCGCTTTCCAAGCCGCGATGCACGGAGCCGCCGGGCAACTGGGTCCGAATGAGGACCTGGCGGTGGCGGCCAAAGCCATTGGAATCGCGGTGGCGCTGGACGGCCTGGACGGCAGGATCGCCCGCATGACGAACACGGTGAGCGATTTCGGCCGGGAGATGGATTCGCTGGCCGACGTAATTACGTTTGGCGTCGCACCTGCTGTCCTGGCGTACATCTGGGGCGTTCAGTTTATGCAGCCTGGTGGCTTAATGCCAGACCACCGGGTTGGCTATTTCCTGTGTTTCCTGTTTCTGTTGTGCGGCGCTGTCAGACTGGCTCGATTTAATGTCCAAACCAATCCTGTGCCCAAGAATCCGGGACGATTGGGCCGCAAATATTTCGTGGGCCTTCCCATTCCGGCAGCCGCGGGGATGGTCGCCGCAGTCGTGTATGCGTGCGATTCCGAGCCCCTGCGCCGGTGGTTCTATGTGGTCCCGTGGCTGGCTCTGGTGGCCTTGCTCTCGTTTCTGATGGTGAGTACGTGGCGTTATCCTAGTTTCAAGGAAATCCATTTCTCCGGCCCACGCTCCCCTCTGATCGTCATTCTGTTCGGAGCCTTGATTACTTTGATCTGGATCTATCCGCAACCCATGCTGCTCGCTCTCGCAGTGGCTTATGTGTCTAGTGGCATGCTGCTTCGCGCGGGCGGAATTGTAAGGCGGCGTTTCCGTCACTCACCGCCTCGCGGTACAGACCAACAGCCGCACCCGGAGCAGCA
>JBBROT010000546.1:0-2119 GCA_038229155.1 Bryobacterales bacterium
CGCCATCAAGATACACAGCAGAGGGTCGCTGATTTCGGGCACATGGTTCGGAAGATAGCGCTGCGTAAATTCGAGCGCGGCCAGCACGGCGGCTAATCCGGCTGCGGCGTATCGCAATCGCAGACCCGCTTCGCGGAATAGCCACACCGCGGAACCTTCGAGAAATGCCTTCCCCAGAAAGAGTGCGAAGCCTGTTTCACGCGCCGTGGAAAATATGGCCCGGAACGGAATCCAGACAAACGGGCGCGGGTTGTGGACAATGCGAAACGGGGCAAGCCCGGTGGCCAAGAGGGAGACCACCGCCATCCACGCCAGGAGTAAATCGTGCCGCATGATACGCGTAAAAAGCGCCTGCCATACGAACCAGGCGAGAAAGTAAGTGGTCCAAAATTCCCAACCGGCGGAGAGGCCCAGAAGCAGGAAGCGCGACGGCAGTACCAAGCTCAGTAGCGGGAAAAGCAGGTTTCTAAACCGCTCTCCCATCACCGCCAACAGCATGCGCGCCGCAATCAGCCAGCCCACCGTCATGGCGTAAAACGGAACCGGAGCGAAGTGCGTGCTGAAGAACCCGGCGAGCTTGTCTGACAGGTCTGTCCTGCTGAAATCGGGAATGAGAGGGAAGAGGATCGCGCCCAGCCAACAGCAGAAGAGGAGTGCCGCTCCGGGCTGCTGAATGCGAATGGCGGAAACCACGCCCCGTTTCACCACTGTCGTGGCAAGGGCCACGCCCAGAGCCGCGCCCAGAATGTTGGTTGCGATATCCACGGAACTGGTGAAGCGGCGCGCATCGTAGAGCTGCGCGATTTCAATGCTTGTTGAGAGCACGGCCGCCATCAGCACGGGAACCAGGAAACGCACCGCCGCGCGCCGCGAACTAAGCCAAACGTAAGCCGCCGCGCCGAACGGCATGTAAATGGCGATGTTGACGGCAATATCGCGAAGCTCGAACCGGTTGAGCGAAAGGTGCCAGGAATGAATCAGCGCTTCAAGCGGACCATCGGAGCCGCGCGCCGCGTGAAATTCCCAAGGGTACAGTGAGCCGTAAATCAGCAGCGCGGCGATGGCAAGAACAATGCGAAGCAAACAACCAGCACAGCACACTCGATGGCTGACCTAACTTCCGGGTGGAACTTATCGCTAACGGCCATCGTACACACTCTTACGCCCATGAGCTTCGCTCGCCTGACACTCACCGCCGTTTTGCTGGGAGGTTCCGTGGCATCCTTCTTTCTCGATTGGAGCTCGAACCATCTGTTGAGCGCCGCCTGGCATCCGCACGCGCGCTTTCACGGCGGCCTGCTGCTGTTTCTTCTGGCAGGCGTTTCCATCACGGGAACGTGGCTGCTCTGGAGAAAATCGAAGGAACCGCAGGTAGCCATCACCGCGGCCGCGTTGATTTCGCTTTCCTTTTGGACACCGCTCTTCTACGTCGCTTTTCTGGTTCCCGGCTCCACGCCATGGGCTGGCCCGGTGGGGCATGAACCTCGCTTCAGCGGCGGCGTTTTCTACCCGAATATGGTGGTTGCCGCTGTTGTCGTCGCTCTAACGCTCGGCGCGTGGGCTGCCGGATGGCGCGCGGCTTCCCGATCCGTTTCAGCCGCGCGCTAACCAACCGAAAGCTTGCGGTCCGGCGCCGAATTGCCGTCCCGCGGCGCGCGCCACGTTCGCCATGCGTTCCACAATGCTGCTCTGAAACGCGGCATCGTGCCAGGCAAGCCAACCATGCTTGGCGCTGATGTGAAGGGCCGCCTCGCGCGTGGTGGCGCCTCTCGATTTCGTGGCGCGCGTATGCAACGGGTCGGCAATCACGGCATTGCAGGTGGCATCGAGCGCGCTGGCCATGAGTGCCTCCGGATCGCAGGGCAGAATCGGCGCGAGCGTTGCGAATACGTCGATGCCTTCCCGCCTCAACGTGCGAATGGTCTGCCAGCGTTCCGCGATGGAAGCACAATGCGGCTCATATAGCTTCCGAATTTCATCGCGATCCGTGGTGACGGAAAAGCTCACGCGCAGCCGTGGGATGCGCCGCAGCAGATCCAGGTCGCGCAGTATCAACGGCCCGCGCGTCTGAATCACGAAGGCGGCGGGCGGCCGCTCCAGAACCGCTTGCAACACGCCA
>JBBROT010000547.1:0-2078 GCA_038229155.1 Bryobacterales bacterium
ATGGTCGCCGCTTAAATCGGAAAGCCGGCCCAGATAGACTTGCGCCCAGGCGCGCGTCTGTTCATCGGGCGAAGTCTCCAGCGTCTTCGTAAGAAGCCGCTCGGCCAACTCGGGATTGTTCTGGCGAAGCGAGATGCGCGCCAGGCCATAGTAGGCACGCGCATGGTCCGTCTGCGAACCCGCCAGTTCCAGCGATTTCACGAAGAGCTGGCGCGCCTGTTCATAATCGGCGGCGGTATAGAACTGTTCGCCCTGCATCACGGAACGCATGGACGCGCTCACCGGCGCGGGGTCAACGGCGCGAACCTGCTTTTCCGCCGTCTTGGGCGCGAAGGCGACATGTTCCAGCCTGGAACGTTCCCGCGCGCGATCCAGATGTTCCAACATGCGCGGGAAATATAACCTCATGGCATCCGGCTCTTTTTCGAACGTGATCAGTTGTTCGCCGAAAAACGGGGCCAGCACGAAGCCCTCGGAAAGAGCCTGCGCAATCAGTTCCGGCTTCTTATCCAGGCGGCTTTCAATCGCCTTGATCAGCGATTCGGCGGTAAGCAGTACGAAATCGTTCTTGTAGGTATCGTCGAGCGCGGGTGCGGGGGCGGCGTAATCGCCCAGCGAGGCGCTTTTCATCAAAACCAACCCAAATTTCGCCACCAGCGGTTCCACCAAAAAGTGAAGATAAGCATGCCGGATTTCAGTCAGGTGAGGCTCCCGCGCATTGGTGGCCACCACGTAGTAAAGGTCGCCATAGCTGCGGGTCTGCACTTGGCCGGGCGCGGCCAGCAGATCGATGTACACGATGAAACGCCGACCCAGGTAGCCTTCCGAAGGTGCGCGAAAGTAAGAATTTACATTGCCCACCAGACGCGTGACCGGCTCATGATAAGCCTCGATGGCCGCGTCGAAGGCGGGCTGCACGCGTTTCCACAGGGACGGAATGTCCGCCTCCGAATAGAAACGGGCCAGCAGAGGAAGCATTTTATCCAGCGCCGCGGCGTCAGGGGGAATGTCCACTTGCCGGGTGATGAAGGCGAATTCGGGCGGCGGGCCCATCGCAAGGGCTAGTGAAAGATAAGGCACCAAGCCGGGCGGGTGCGCCTTATAAAAATCGCGAAGCTCCGGCAAAACAGTAATTTTGCGCTCGGACACGTACTGCCGCACTTGCTTGCGCAGCGGGCTGTTCAGGGGGCTTTCCAGATCCACGTCATAACCGGCGGCATTGAGCGCGGCCAGCATGGTGAACACGTTTTCGCTCGCGTCCAGCCGATTCTGATCGGCCCGGGAAGAGACCGGAGTCAGAAGGACGAACGCCAAACTGAAGAGGAGAGAATTGCGAATCAATCTGGCTTACCGAGTTCACTCTAGCTTAACATTCACCAATCATTCGCTGCCCGCGTGGGACAATCGCCAAGAGAAAACAACCTGCCAAATGAGCAAGATTCTGATGGTGGCCAGCGAGGCCGCGCCTTACGCAAAGACCGGGGGGCTCTCCGATGTTTCGAGATCCCTGCCCGGTGCCCAGAAAGTTATGGGGCATCAGGTGGCGGTGCTGCTGCCGCGCTATCTGGAGACGGGCAAGTTTCCCATGCGGCGCATCTGGGACAACCTACCGCTTCAGGTAGGCCCGAACCGGTTCAACGCGTCGGTGATGCAATCTGTTGACGACGAGACATTCCTGTTCCTCGATATACCGGAACTCTATGGCCGCGCCGGCTTATACGGCAATGCCGCCGGCGATTTTCCCGACAATGCAATCCGCTTCGCCGCCCTGGCCCGTGGCGCCCTCGAAGTGGCCCGCCGCGTCTTCCTTCCCGATATTTTCCACTGCCACGATTGGCAGGCCGGTCTGGTGCCGGTCTACCAGCGGCAATCGGCGGGCGACCCAACGTTCCTTCGGATTCCCACCATTAGTACGATCCACAACCTGGGCTACCAGGGCCTGTTCCCGGCGGCCGTGCTGGCGCAGATCGGAGTGGACCCAGCCTACTTTACGCCTGGCGGCCTGGAATTCTACGGGCAGGTCAATTACCTGAAAGCCGGGCTCGTGTTTAGCGATTGGCTGACCACCGTGAGCCGCC
>JBBROT010000548.1:0-2076 GCA_038229155.1 Bryobacterales bacterium
GAGGAAAAGTAAACCAGATAGGCATCGTGACCCGCGGCAGTCAACGAGATGTCCGGAGTGTCCCGCACACCATCCGCGGGTACACCCGGCCCCGTCTGCCATAGCGGCTTGGAATAGATTCGGCTCGGGCCACCGCCACCCGCGAACAACCCGAATGAATCCGATTCTTTCAGGGGTGCCTCGGGAATATAAGAGAGTGCCGAACCTCCGTTCGGGCTGTTGGTCGCAGCCCAGTATTTGCCGTCGCCTTCCACAAACTGCGTGCCGCCCACGGAAGTGACTTCGGGAAGGTTAGTGGGGAACGGAATCACCTGCCCGCGCGCCGCAAAGAGTTCAGACCCCTGCGAATCGCAGCCGGCGTTCCCGGCGTCACCTGAAGCCACCACAATCGTGATGCCCTGCGCATTCGCCTGCTGCGCGAACGAGCGGTAGAACGGGCTCACATTCAACTCGCAAGCCCCATAGCTCACGCTAATCACCTGCGCCAGGTTCTGGTTCACTGCGGTGATCAGCGCCGTAAACACGTTCTGGCCATAGATATAAGTCAGGCTGGCTTTCGGGGCCAGCGCGCTGGACCATTCCAGATCAAGGTTCGCCTCCAGTTGACGGCTCACGTCGGAAAAACCCGGGTCCGCGCCACCGTACAGAATCACCTTCGGCTCGTTCGCGGGCAGATTGAAACGCGTCTTGAAAGCGCGCAAATCGGAAAGCACGATCGCGGATTCGCCCACGATGGCAATGCTTTGCCCGGTGCCATCGTAGCCGGCCTTATAAAGCGGCGCAATGTTGTAGATGGTGGAATAATCCTCCGGCGCAAGATAATGCGCGGAACTGGCCGTGGTGAATGCCGGGCCGAGCTTCGCGCCCGCTTTCAGGCGGAAGTCATCGAGCCCTATAAAGCCGCCGGTCACATCGGCCAGTGCCTCGGGAACAGCAGGCTCGGTCGAATTGGCATAGTGCGTTTCGCGATTGACGCGGTACCGGTGAATGGACGTGTGAAGAGAGCGGTTCACCTGACCCGTGGTGCCGCTGAAGGCGATCCAGTTCTTCGCGCGCGCCCCTTCGTTCACGGTGAACCCTTCGGCCTTCAGCCAGGCGGCCACCTTGGCATGGTCCTGCTGGTTCAGCCCGAAACGTTCGCCGTACGCCTCCGGTGTGAGCCACTTGCGAAACTGCGCCGACGACGGATTCTGCTGGTCGCGCAACAGCTTGTCCAGGTCCTGCTGTTGAGCGCCGGAAGGTTTGAGCATCAGCACCATATAATCCATGGGCGCGGCGGCGTCCAACGGGCCAAGATCGTTCTTGGCTTGAGCCAGCGGATGCACACTGCCGGGGACAGTGCGGGTGCGGGAAGTGTTCAACGCTCGCGTGACTCGCGTGGCGGGGGCTGCCACTGCGGGCAGCGCTCCTATGGCGCAGGCGGCCAGTAAGATGGTAAGAAATTTTTGCGAATGTGATGACATTTTGAGAATTGGCCCAACGGGCTGGCGGAGTAGATTCAGCTTACAGAGGCGCAAGGAACGGCGTCAAACGGCGGCAGTCGGCGGTGCAGTCGGCGGTTTGATGATCAGTAATCGCGGAGGGGTGGATTCCCGCTATCGTCAACAGCATGTTTTTTGGGAAGCATGCGTTGATGCAGCGCGGCTGGAAAAACGAAACGCTGCCACCAGCCTAGAGTCGTGGATTGGCTTGCTTGAGCCCTTCCCGGACGCGAGGGAAGGGGTTGCCCTCCGAGTGGCTACGATTACGCCTACAGTCTTCTAAAGACTTGGCAATCTTTACCAATTCTCAAACCCGCCCGCAGCCGCTTTCACCAAACCGCTACCCTGGACGTTTACAATATCTGTGCCTTATAAGGAATCCTCACGCTTATGAAACTGATCGCTATCGTGCTCTTCGCGGCGGCCCTGCTTTCCGCTGAAAAAAAACCGGCCGTCACGCTGCCCGCGCCCTACGCCACGCCTTCCGTAAAGAACGGCCCCAAGGTGGTTCCGCAACCCGAGGGAGCCGCACTGCACGTGCCCGCGGGCTTTACAGTTTCAGAATATGCTTCCGGCTTTGAGCGCCCCCGCTTCA
>JBBROT010000549.1:0-2074 GCA_038229155.1 Bryobacterales bacterium
CTGCTCCATCCTGAGCTTGGGCCGAAGTTCGGCTCCGCATCGGATCGATAGATTCCGCCATGCCTTGAAAAACGCAAACTGGGTGCCCCAGTGTTGTTTGCAGTTGCGGTTCTGGAATGGCGTGCAAGAGATCGTCGCAAACGCTCCATTATCGGTTTAAAATCCGGCCCACGTAGAATCCGGCCGTGCGGAGCGTTTCCCGGTATAGGGCGAACTTTGTCTTGACGCCATTTCAGGATCGTAATCTCGTTTGTCGATTGCGGCCGGCGCCGCCTGAAAATCGCTGTCACTGGCTTTCACCTGATGCGGGCCCGGCCGCCGCTTCGGGCGTGCCGCCTTTTCCCCCCGCCTGTTTTTTTGCGGGCTGGAAATAGCGCATCGTCGCGCCGTCCGGCGCCGTACCGCCAGGTGTTGCCGCCGCCGTTGCCGCAGTGTCGCGTTCGAACTCTTCCGGCGTTTTGTATCCCAATGCTGAGTGCAACCGGAGGCGGTTGTAGTATTGTTCGATGAACTCCTCCAGATGAGCCGACAGTTCCTCGTAATCGCGATATTGGTGGCAATAGATCTCCTCCTGCTTGAGCGTCTTCATGAAACTTTCACAAGCGGCATTATCATAGGGATTGGCCGGCCGGCTCATGCTGGGAACCACGCCATGGGCCTTGAGCACTTTGGCATAGTCGGCGCAGGCATACTGAATGCCTTGGTCGGAATGATGAACCAATCCCGGTGGCGGATGGCGTTGGGCCAGGGCCTGTTCGAGCGCCGCCACGGCGACCCGCGCCGCCAACGTCCGGTCCAGTGCCCAGCCGACCGCTTTGCGCGAGAACCGGTCGATCACCATCGCCAGGAAAACAAACTCGTTGCGCAGCCGGATATAGGTCAGGTCGGCCACCCACAACTGATTGACGCCAGTCAGGGTCATGCGCGCCGCCAGGTTCAGATATACCTCGCAATCGTGCCGTGAGTTCGTCGTGAGGATGTACTTGCGATGACGAATCGCCAGCAGGTTATCTTCCCGAATGATGCGCGCCACCCGCTTGTGATTGACGCTCAGGCCCCGGCGGTGCAATTCCGCGGTGATGCGCAGACAGCCGTAGCGGCGGTGATGGGCGAGGACGATTTCGTGAATCGCCGCCCGGACCGCCATCCCGGCTTCGTCCGGAGCGGTCTCCTCCAGCGACCGGTAGTAACTGGCACGGCTGACCACGGCCAGGTAACTGGCGCAAGAGTTGAAAGCGCATTACATCCTTTCCACGCTCAACTTGCCTTGCCCTTGCGTCCACGAGCGGATGGTCTCGTAGATGCCGGAACGCCAGTTGCGATGCTCTGCTGGTGTCGTTCCTTGATTCTGGCCAAGGCAGCTTTGAAAAAATCGATTTCCAGCGCTTTATCCGCCAGCGACGTTTTCAGTTTGGCGATCTCATCCCGCAACTGTTTATCTTTGCGGTCTTCCGCGGTTACCCCCAGATTTGCATGCCGAGGTTCCGGCCGCCCTTCGAATTGGTACTTCCAGGTGTAGAGCTGCTTTCGCTGCAAATCCAGTTCCCTTGCCAATTCGCCAATGTTCTCGCAGGTCTTCATCCGTTCGAAAACCTGCCGCTTGAATTCCACCGTGTGCCGGCGCCACTTCTTCATCTTCGTCATGGTATCTCCATTCAATGAAAAGTGCGTCTATTCGGCGTGTCTCACTTTTGGGGGTCAGTCCATGCACGCGGATTGGCTTCCGCTTCGATTTATCCGCGTAAATCGGCGTCCATCCGCGGCCAATCATGCGGCTAAATTCAGGATGAATCGTTGGTGCGAAACCGGTTCTTCGGCGCGCAAGCAGATGGTGCATCAGAGTCCCGACGCGGTAGTTTATCGATTGAAATCGTTTCTTCCGTGGGTTGGCGGCAAGCGCCCAGGCACTACGAAGCGATACCACGCCGTCTTGGCTAGTTAGTCTCGTATTGTGAACGGGAAGTAGAATTAGAGCCGATCTCAAGCACTCCCATCATGCCCAGGTCTTCGTGGTCCAGGATATGGCAGTGGTACATCAACTTTCCCGGGAAATCCTGAAACGCCATTCTGACCC
>JBBROT010000550.1:0-2073 GCA_038229155.1 Bryobacterales bacterium
TATTGCCAGCGGCGGTCGCGGCGGGATTGGGCCCGGCGGCCCCCATCGCTTTCATCATCTGCGCGGTGGCAATGGCCTTGATTGTCACTTCGTTCGCGATCGCGGGAAGCCGCGTGTCTCTCACCGGCGGCCTTTACGCCTATGTCGAAGTGGCGTTCGGTTCCTACGTTGGTTTCCTTGCCGGGGTGCTGCTCTGGTTGACGAATGTCCTCGCGGTGGCGGGAGTCGCGAGCGCGGTCGCGGCCTCCGTGGTATTCGTTGTTCCTTCCGCTCAATCCGGCCTGGGACGGTCGCTCGTTCTCCTGGTAATATTTGGAAGCCTGGCGCTCATCAACATTCGCGGCGTTCGCGCCGGTGCCGGCACCGTGGCGACGTTGACGGTTGCAAAATTGCTGCCGTTGCTGCTCTTCATCGGAGTCGGCGTTTTCTTTATCAAGGGCGATGCGCTCGGCTGGTCTGCGTGGCCGGGACGAGAAGCGGTCGGCCAGACTGTGTTGCTTCTTATCTTCGCCTTCATGGGCGTTGAGCTGGCGCTGGTCCCGAGTGGCGAGGTGAAAAATCCTTCGCGAACGGTGCCAAAATCGATCTTCCTCGCGCTCGCAATTACGACCGTTCTTTACATGGCCATCCAACTGGTCGCCCAGGGAGTTCTCGGTTCTGAGCTTGCGAATTTCGTCGATGCCCCGCTGGCGGAAGCAGCCTCGCGTTTTCTCGGAAACGCAGGGAGGACAATCATCCTGGTGGGCACGGTAATTTCCGCATTCGGATACGTGAGTGGCGATATCCTGGGTTCGCCTCGAACCCTTTACGCTTTCGCCCGGAACGGTATCCTGCCGGCAAAGATGGGAGACGTGCATCCGCGCTTCCGGACTCCGCACATCGCGATCGCGGTCCATGGGGTCATTGCTTTCGCGTTGGCGGTCAGCAGTTCGTTCCAATACCTCGCTATTCTTTCGAATATCGCGGCCCTGCTTCTTTACTTCCTGTGCTGCTCGGCCTCCTTCGAATTAATCCGCCGCGACGTCCGTTCGGACGGCAAACCGTTTTCGTTCCCCGGCCAGAAGGTGATCCCGATCCTCGCCGTCACGGTGGTTCTTTGGATTTTGTCACACGCAACTCTCTATGAGTTCAGAGTCGCTGCGATCGTCCTGGGGATTGCGACTGTTCTCTACGCGTTGAACAAGATCCGGATCCGCCGATCCGGCAAGGTAAGTTGAGACAGGCTTCTCCCTGCCACCACATCTTGTATCCCGGGGGTCTGGCCGGCCCCGCCAATAGTATATTTTCCTTGTCACGGGGTCCAATTCAGCTGTTTATTAGCGGACAGCACTGCCCCGCTCTTCTTCATGCATCTTCATTCGCTCGAACTTCTCGGATTCAAATCGTTCGCGGACAAAACCGTCTTTGAGTTTCACGAAGGCGTTACCGCCATCGTGGGGCCTAACGGATGCGGTAAGTCCAATGTCCTGGACGCCGTCCGCTGGGTCCTCGGCGAACAATCGGCGAAGGCCCTGCGCGGTGGCGAAATGGCCGACGTCATTTTCAACGGCACCGATACCCGCAAGCCGGTTGGCTTCGGCGAAGTCTCCCTGACCTTTACGAATTGTGGGGGCGAACTGGGCGTGGACTGGCACGACGTGCGCGTCACCCGCCGCGTTTATCGCGACGGTAACTCCGAGTATCTCCTCAACAAAACGCCCTGCCGATTGCGCGATATCCAAACGCTTTTTGCGGACACGGGGGTAGGCCGCAGCGCCTACTCCATCATGGAGCAGGGCAAGATCGATTTGATTCTCAGTTCGCGACCGGAAGATCGGCGTACGGTCTTTGAAGAAGCGGCCGGCATCACCAAATACAGGACGCAGAAAAAAGAGGCCCTCCGGAAGTTGGAGGCGACTGAAGGGAATCTTCTCCGGATCGGCGACATCATTAAGGAAGTGAAGCGCCAGATCGGCTCGCTCCAGCGGCAGGCAGGAAAGGCGCGGCGCTACCAGTCGTTGCATGCGGATTTGGAGGTGCTCGATACCCACCATTCCCGGCAACAGCTCGAACGCCTGGAAGCGGAAGCCGAGA
>JBBROT010000551.1:0-2053 GCA_038229155.1 Bryobacterales bacterium
CTATGGCTATGGCACAGGCAACCTTGGCATTGGAGCACGGCATTCAGTTGGCCAGCGAAGCCAGCGGCGAATTCGATCTGGTGGGGATTGGGGAGATGGGTATTGGCAACACGACGTCGGCCAGTGCTCTGCTCTGCGCACTGACAGGAGCCACTGTGGAGGAGGCCGCGGGACGCGGAGCGGGGCTGGACGACGCAGGCGTGTTGCGCAAGCGCGAAGTGCTGCGAGCGGCTCTCAAGAAGCACGCGACCTGCGCGGCCATCAGTCCGCGCGACCCGTTGCATTTGCTGTGCTCGTTCGGCGGCTTTGAGATTGCCATGATGGCGGGCTTTCTTCTGGGAGCTGCGAGGCACGGGCTTGCCGTGGTGGTGGACGGGTTCATCAGTGGCGCTGCGTTTCTTGTGGGCCGCGCTTTTTACGCGGACCTCGGAGAGCACGTATTCTTCGGGCATCGATCGGCCGAGAAGGCGCATGAACTTCTGCTGGCGGAAGCGGGTGCCACGCCGCTGCTGAATTTGGGATTGCGGTTAGGCGAAGGCACCGGCGCTGCGATGGCGATGGGCCTTCTGACTTCGGCGGTTACTCTTTACCGTGAGATGGCCACGTTCGCCGAAGCCGCCGTATCGGACATACAAAGTGACGAGGAGAAAAATGCATGAGTATCGCAACCAAACGCGGTGATGACGGAACGACCGGCCTGCCCGGTGGAGTGCGCGTTTCGAAAGCGGACGCGAGGGTGGAGTGCTACGGGACCATCGACGAATTGATTTCGCAGATGGGCTTCGCGCGGTCCATCACGCAGCACAAAGAGGTTCATGATTTGACCAAAGAAATCCAGCGCGAACTTTTCAAAGTGGGGTCCGCGATCGGCACGACGCCTGAATCCCGCAAGCCCGCGCCGCTCATCACGCAGGAGATGGTGGATACGCTCGAAGCCCATGTTCATCGCATTGAGGCGATGCCGGGCATCCTGGGCGATTGGTCGCTGCCCGGCGAGATTCCGGATTCAGCCGCGATGGATGTGGCGCGAACCATCTGCCGCAGAGTGGAACGCCTGGCGGTGCGCCTAGCTGAAGATGGCGTTCTGCAGAACCCGCCGGTGCTGGCTTACTTGAACCGCCTCTCCGATCTGCTGTGGTTGCTTGGCCGTCAACTGGAACTTGCCGCCGGCGTGAACGCGGCGCTACGTCCGGCCGATCAGCCGGGGAACCGGTGGTCGCGCGCCTGGTAAACCTGACTCGCTAAAGCGGTACTTCCACATGCTCCAGAATGTCCCGCATGATGGCGTCGCCTTGTAGCGAGCGTGAGCCGTTGAGCGAAGCTTTCGTTCGCAACACGCAGCGGTGTCCGCAGACGGCCACTGCCAAACGCTTCACATCATCCGGGATCGCGTAGGTCCGGCCTTCCAGATACGCCAGCGCCTGTGCTGAACGATAGAGCGCCTGGCTACCGCGCGGGCTTACGCCCAGTTCCAAAGCCTCATGGTCGCGCGTTCGCTTCACGATGGCGAGCAGGTAATCGGCAACGGCATCGTTAACCATCACCTGCCTCACCACGGCTTGCATCTGCAGCAGGTCTTTGTGGCTCATCACCGGGCCGGCATGCTCATCCGAACGCTGCCGCAGTATTTCGCGCTCACTCGCCGCATCGGGGTAACCGATTCGCAGGCGCATCAGAAAACGGTCAAGCTGGCTTTCCGGAAGCGGATACGTGCCGTGGTGTTCCGCCGGATTCTGCGTCGCCACCACCATGAACGGGTCGGGCAGCGCGAGCGGTTTCCCGTCGATCGTCACCTGACCTTCGTTCATCGCTTCCAGCAGAGCCGATTGAGTCTTCGGCGTGGTGCGATTGATTTCGTCGGCCAACAGAAAGTTGGTAAAGATGGGCCCTGGCTTGAATTCGAATTCTTCGGTGTGGGCGTTGTAGATGGTGACTCCCAGCACGTCACTGGGCAGCATGTCACTGGTGAATTGCAGTCTCTGAAATTGGCCGTCAATGGCGCGCGCCAAGCCATGAGCCAGCGTAGTTTTGCCAACGCCGGGAACGTCTTCAA
>JBBROT010000552.1:0-2043 GCA_038229155.1 Bryobacterales bacterium
CGCGCGCTTTCCATTTCGCCTTCGCTCTCCTCTATTCCGCCGGCCCGGTCACGCTTTTATTCCTGGTACGTAAACTGGCCGCAAGCTTTCGCATTGCCTTCGCAGCCGCGCTGTTGTATTCGCTATGGTCGCCCTCAGCCTGGCTGATCCGCGAGATCGCGGTGGATACGGGCGGCGCCTTCCACGCGACGCTGCGGTTCGGGCATCAGTACGCCGGCAATTGGGCGTTCACGTTTATTCCGGGCGGCCTGCTGAATGCGCGCCGGCTTCACACCGCCGTAGTTTACGGCGATGCTCCCTACGTTGTGGGTCTTACGTTCGTCCCACTGGCCCTGCTTCTCCTGCACAACGCCACCGAACGGCGCTCACCACGGAACCTCTTTCTTGCCGCCTTGGGCACCGCCGCAGTCCCACTCGTCAATATCCCGGCGACGCTCACGCTGGCCATGGCCATCCTCGCGTACCTGCTGTCCGCGGAACCGGCCGAACGTCTCCGCCGCGCTCTGGTGATCGCCGCCTGTTCGGTTTCCGGTTACCTGCTGGTTGCTCCGCTGATCCCCCTCTCCGCCCTTTCACTCGCCGCAACGAATACGCAATGGATGGATCAACAAGGCCGCATAAGCGCCGCCAAATCTTTGTACATTGCAGCGGGGCTTCTGTCTCTCTTTCTGCTCTCAAGTGGATTGCGCCGGCTGCGGGTTTCGCCCTTCGCGCGATTCGCAATCGTCTTCTTCCTCATCACGGCCATCGTGGTCTAAGGAAAAGCATGGGGAAACTTCTCCGTGATCGCGCAACCCACCCGCTTTCACCTCGCCATGGAAATGGCCATCATCATGTCTATCGCCGCGTTGACCGGGCTTGTGACGATTCGCAAGCGCTGGGCGGTTGCCGTAACGGCAACAATCATTTGCGCCGCAGTCGGCTGGCAAGTCGAATCGTACCGGCTTTACGCCCGCAAAATCGTCAAGCGCGAACCCGTCTGGGACCGCAGCGAATACAAAATCGCAAAATGGATGGACCAGCATGCGGGCGGCAATCGCGTCTGGGTTCCCGGCTCCGTTTCTTTTTGGCTGAACGCTTTTACCAACACACCGCAGATGACCGGTTGCTGTGACCAGAACTTCCTATTGCAGGCCCCTCGCATTGCGACATATGAAATAGGCACCGACGATGGCGCTGGCTCCCACGCCGCCGAAATCTCTCTCGTATGGATGAGAACCATGGGCGTGAAATATTTCGCGCTCTCCGGTCCGGGCAGCACGGAGACCTACGGCGTCACCCACCATCCCGATAAATTCAAAGGCATCCTCACTCCTCTCTGGCACGATGGCGGCGACGCCATCTATGAAGTCCCCGGCCCTCCCGGTTCGCTGGCCCACTGGATTCAGCCGGGCGAGGTCATTCCACAACTGCCCGTCAACGGTGTAGAGATCGCACCGCTTCAAAAGTATGCCGCCGCATTAAGCGACCGCAACCGCCCGCAAGCCCGCCTGCATTGGGACGGAACCGAATCCGCCACCATCCAAGGCGCGGCCCAACCCGGCGACCTGCTTTCCATTCAAATTCCGTTCCACTTCGGCTGGCGCGCGGAATCGGGGAAGGGAACCGATATTTCTGTCGGGCGCGATGCACTCGGCTTTTTACTTCTCAACCCGAAGTGCAACGGAGACTGCACCGTTCGCTTAATTTTCGATGGCGGCCTCGAAAGCAAAGTCCTCCTGTGGCTCTCTCTTTCCGCGTGGATTGCCGTCGCCGCATTTTTTGTCCGTACCAGTCTAGTCAACAATAAAGCAGATGCCGAAAAGAGAATATGAGCAGCGCCTGGCAGCAGCCACAGTACGCGTGCAGGCTTCAGACGGAAAACACAGCCGCTTAGCAGGGTTCCGCCTGCTCGTGTTTATCGCAACAGCCGAACTGGCATGGGCGTGGTATGTCGCCATTGTTTCCGTATGGGTTCTTCTGCTCCCCCCTGCCTTGTTTGTCTTCCTGGTCTGGCTGCAATCGCGCGCCGCTACAGAACGCCGCTTCGCAGAGCGAGCTATC
>JBBROT010000553.1:0-2035 GCA_038229155.1 Bryobacterales bacterium
AAAGCCGCTCCGCGAGTTCGCCGGCAAGCTCCGGAATGTGGCTCTGCAACATAGCGGGGCCGCGTCGATCAAGCTCATCTTTCACGGCGGCGATGATTTCGGGATGGTTGTGGCCGGCGTTGTGGACGCAATAGCCGGAGAGAAAATCCAGAATGCGGCGGCCATCGGCGGTAAACAGTTCGGAGCCCTGGCACGTTTCGTATCGAACGTTCATTTGCAGAACGTTCAAGAGCTTTACCCATTGCGGGTTAACGTGATCGCCATAAACGGCATCTCTTTCCGAAGCAGTTTGCCGTTGTTCTATTTGCAATGTTGGCATCGATAGCTATCGCTCTGGACGCGCCCTTTCGGGAACCCGTTCCTTTCGATTATGCAGCCCGGTTTGGCTCCGTTTTCACTTTGTGCGGGGCGGGGGCGACAGCGGCGAACGGCGGCACGCGGCCGAAGACTTCGAACATGCCGGATTGGTGCATCGCGCTTTGAAACTGCTCCACGATATAGCGATAAGCAGCGTCGTAATTGGCCCAGGGATATTCGTTGGCCTGCACATAGCCTTGCAGGTAGCTGACCACAAAGACCCCGCTCAGCAGATCATCGTGCCAGGGCGATTGGCCCAGTGTACCTTCCGCTTCGAGCAGGCAGGGCCATGCCTGGAGCCCTTCGATGACGGAGAGCAGATCGGCACGCGGCGTTTGCAGATCCGTCGCGCGCACCGGGGAACTGAGGATTTTTTCGAGGACGTCAAGGCCGATCTTACGCCTGAGATTGGGATGAATGCGAGTGAAAACCTGCGCGGCGCGGCCCGCGGAAAGTTGGCGCTCAATGAATTGGCGCGTATTGTAAGGGTGGTGGTGGGTGGCCACGGGCCCCGGCAAATAGAGCGTGCCGAAGCCGCCCGGATTGACCTCTGAGAGGCGATACGCCAACTCGGCGTCTTCCCAGGCGGCATCGCGAAAGAGCGGGTTGAAGCCTTCTTCGCGCCAGTTAGCCAGCACCTGTTTCTTCAGCGAAACGTTTGAGGTATAGAAGAATCGCCAATCGAGCCACGTATAAGGAATCAGGCTGAAGTAGCCGAATTGCTGCTGACCTTTCCCTTGGATGTGGCGCATGGTGGCCGTCACTTCAAACTCGTGTGAATCGGGCCACGTGGATTTGCCGAGCACCGCGACACCTACGAAAGGGAGCCGGCGATGAGCCTCTAAATGCTGGCGATAGAAATCAGAATAGACGGGGCGAATGTCATCACCCTGAAACAGAATGATCTGGTGGCTGGCCAGTTCAATGCCGCGATTGCGGGCGCGGCCGGGTCCGCCATTTTCCACGCTGAGGAAGCGGATTGCGGAGTGCGCTTCGGCCAGGCGCTTGAGGCGTTCCGGCGTGTCGTCGGTTGACCCATCGTCTATCACGATGAACTCCACCGCGCAACCAGATGTGCATTCCAGAGAGCGCAGCAGCGTCTCTTCCAGCATGGCGGCGCGGTTGAACGTGGGGATGATGACGGAGACGCCGGTGAGCGTTTCAGGCGGCAACGATCGTCCAGATGGCGTAAACTCCGAGCGGCTCTTCTTGCGAGGTAGCCGCGGGACCTGGCGCGGCGGGATGCGTTTCGGATTAGGCCCGAAGCGCATATCGAGTGTGGGGAGGCGGAAGCGCGAACCCAGACCGGGCTTTAACCTATCGAGCGGACTGTGCTTCAAATGCTGCCGCGTGCCGCCTACAAATGCTTCGAGGACATGCCCAAAGCCGTCTTGAGCTTGAGGCGGAAGCGGGTAATGGAAGGCGTAAAATGCATCGCCCGCGCCAAGGATGCGCAGATCGCGGCGGAAGAGGCAGGCCGTGACGGTGGCCAGGTATTTGCCGTCCAGATGCAGATCGACGCGAACACGGCGCGAAGAGTCGCGGGAATCGAACGCCCATCCCCCCACGGCACCGGCACCCACGGTGTCCATCGCGCCGGTGACGAAGGGGTCAGGCTTAGCTTTTGTTTCGTCGTTCATGAATTCGCAGGCTGCAGTTCGGGCGGCTTGACGGTGCG
>JBBROT010000554.1:0-2015 GCA_038229155.1 Bryobacterales bacterium
ATTTAGTCGTCACATGCAATTGTCAGGGTCCAGTAGCATCGCTTCCAGCCGCCGCAATTTCCTGCGCGCCGCCACTGGCGCAACATTGTTAGGCACCGCTTCACTGCGTGCCATGGTGGCATCCAAGGCCCGCAAGGCAATCGTCGTTACGTTCGGCGGCGGCGCTCGCGATGACGAAACATTCATGCCGGAAGGTCAGGAGAATATCCCGCACCTGCTAAACGAACTGGTGCCAAAAGCCACCTTCTATACACAGGTTGTGAACCGCGGCATCCTGGGTCACTATGTAGCCACCGCCAGTCTGGCCACCGGCGTTTACGAAACCTTCAACAACTTCGCTGCCGTCGCACCGGCCAACCCCACGGTCTTCGAATATTTCCGCAAAGATTTGAATCGGCCGGCCACGGATGCGTTCGTCATCGCGCCCAGCAACGGCTTCAACCGCATCGGTGAAAGCGGGCATCGCGCTTACGGCTCCGGCACCGGCGCTGGCGTGATTCTCCCCAAGCGCCTGCTCAGCGCCGCGCTCTCGAACGCCGATGGCGCGCGCTACAACCATCTGCTTCGCGACAACTATGAAACGCCGCTCTACGCGCCGGCGCTGGGTGGCGATGAGATTCACCTGAACCAAATGGCGGAGATCCTGAAGCTCTCCGTTTCCGATTTTTCCGGCCACGCCAAAACGCTCGCCAGCCCCGATGAACTCTCCGTCTATATCGCGCGCCACATGATGCGCCGGCTCGCGCCCAGCCTCCTCTGGATCACGCTCCACGATATCGATATCGCGCACGCCGGAGCGTTCTCGCTCTACGTGGATGCCATCCGCCGCTCTGACCGGCTCTGTTCCGAAATCTGGAAAACCATTCAAGCCGAGCCGGAGTACGCCGGCAAAACCAACCTCTTCATCCTGCCCGATTTCGGGCGCGATTCCGATACCGACCCGGGCGGCAACGGCTTTCAACATCACCGCACCGGCGACGCCCTCTCACGCACCACCTGGATGATCGCGATGGGCCCTGGCATTCGCGAGAATGTGGTCGTCGATCGGCCCGTCGAATCCATCGATCTGGTGCCCACGCTCGGTGCCCAGTTCGGTTTCTCTCCGCGCTTCTCGAACGGCAAAGTGCTCTCTGAAATCGTCTGACATGCTCCCGCGCGATCTCAAGCCCGCCGACTTCGCCGTTTACCCGCCCCTTGCCAAAGAAGTGGCGATCCGGCATCTGGCGATGCTTCGCCGCTTGCCCGCTTCCTTTGCGCCCCTGATGCTGCGCGAGATCATCGGCTACGATTGGAAATTTCCGGCCGAGCGGAAAGACCTGGACCGCCAGCTTGCCTTCCTCTCCGGTTCACCAGACACGCTCGATGGTTCGGTCGCGCACTTTGCCGCATTGCAGGTCTCGCCTGAATTGCAACGCATGGATTGGGTGGCTCAGCCCTCGCTCTTCGCTGAGAATTTAACCGCTCACCTGTGGGCCACGCATCAGATTGAAGCCTTCCGGACGGCGGCTGTTGGCTTCGTTGCCGATGTGAACGCGGCGATGCCGGAACCAACCGATTCGCTGCGCCGCGTGGCCATCGTGATGATCGGCCAGGGTGCGGCCGCGGAGAATGTGCCGCTGTTTCGCAAGCTGCGCCCGCACGGAACGCATTACACCAACGTTCAAGCGAAAGGTGGCTACGGCATTCTTCTGGAAGCCGTACGAAAGCGGGCCACCGCTTATCCCGAACCCTATTCGCACTGGTATATCGATGGCGGCGAAAGCAAGGCGGACCCCTGCCCCGCTCTCACTTCGGTCACTTACGAATCCATTCGTCCGGTGCGGGCAGCGTTGCAAAACAAGATGCGCGCGGCCTGGGAATCGGGAACCGGGTCGGAAGTGCTGCGCACCATGCTGGCCCAGATCCAGCCCATTGAATTCGGCCTGCATGGCGACCCTCTGTTCGACCGCTTTCAAGTGAGCCTTCTCACCGAAGCTTCGGGCACGCAGGTCTACAGCACCACCTTTGCGCAATGG
>JBBROT010000555.1:0-2011 GCA_038229155.1 Bryobacterales bacterium
ACATTCAGGACTCTATTCATGAAAGCAATTTGCTGGCACGGCACGAACGACGTAAGAGTGGATATGGTTCCCGATCCGAAGATCATCAGCACGCGCGATGCGGTGATTCAGGTGACTTCCACCGCGATCTGCGGCTCGGATTTGCACCTGCTGAACGGCTATATTCCTACCATGGAAAGCGGTGACATATTGGGCCATGAGTTCATGGGCGATGTGGTGGCGGTGGGCACCGATGTACCGAATTTGAAAAAGGGCGACCGGGTGGTTGTCCCATTCACGCTTTCCTGTGGCGCTTGCTGGTTCTGTAAAGCGTCGCTTTACTCAAGTTGCGATAACTCCAATCCGAACGCCGCGATGGCTGAAAAGGTATACGGTTCGAGCGGCGCGGGCCTATTCGGCTTTTCGCACTTGAACGGTGGTTATGCGGGTGGGCAGGCGGAATATGTTCGCGTCCCATATGCGGATGTGGGTCCGATTAAAGTGCCGGAATCTCTCACCGACGAACAGGTGCTGTTCCTTTCCGACATCTTCCCTACGGCCTACATGGCCGCAGAGAACTGCAACATTCAGCCGGGAGATACAGTGGCCATCTGGGGTGCCGGGCCGGTGGGCCTACTGGCGATACGATGCGCGTATTTATTGGGCGCGGAACGCGTGATCTTGATCGACAGCATCCCGATTCGCTTGAAGAAAGCGAAGGAAGCGAAAGCCGAAACGCTGAACTATGAAGAGGACGACGTGCCCGCGAGGCTGAAAGATATGACCGGTGGGCACGGGCCGGATTCATGCCTGGATGCGGTGGGTCTGGAAGCGCATGGCACCTCAGTGGATGCGCTCTACGACAAAGCGAAGCAGGCCGTGCGGCTGGAGACGGACCGTACACACGCTCTGCGGCAAGCCATTCAGGTGTGCCGCAAAGCGGGAACCGTTTCCATTCCGGGTGTGTACGCCGCGATTGTGGACAAGTTTCCGCTCGGCGTCGCGTTCGGCAAAGGCCTGACGCTGAAGATGGGCCAGACGCATGTGCAGCGCTACACCAAGCCCTTGTTGGAGCGAATCGAGAAGGGCGATATCGACCCTTCGTTCATCATCACGCATCGCGTGAAGCTGGCCGATGGGCCGGCCGCTTACCAGACGTTTAAGAACAAAGAAGACGATTGCGTGAAAGTGGTGATGACGCCGTAGCTGGGGCCTTTGGAAACTAAACCCACCAGGGCGCGGCCGGATCTTCCTTAATGATGATGGAATCCAGGAAGCGAATGGCTTTCGTGAGACCCTCTTCGGGCGAAAGAATTGTGTCTTCATGCTCGATGGAAAGCACGTAATCGTAGCCGAACATGCGCAGCGTGGAGATGAATTCACTCCACCATTCGGCACCGTGCCCGTAGCCGCAAGTGCGGAAGATCCAGGCGCGATTGCGCTCGTCGGTGTACTTCTTGGTATCGAGCACGCCGGTCATAGGCAGGTTGCGTTCGTAGATCTGCGTGTCCTTGGCATGGACGTGGAAGATGGAATCGCCAAGCAGGCGGATGGCGGCGATGGGGTCGATAGCCTGCCAGAACATGTGGCTGGGGTCATAGTTGCAGCCGATGGCTTTTCCCGCAATGGAGCGCAGCCGCAGCATGGTTTCGGGGCTATAGACGACGAAGCCGGGATGCATTTCGATGGCGATTTTCACGCCGTGCGATTCGGCGAATTTGGCGCGTTCGGTCCAGTAAGGCGTGACGCATTTTTCCCACTGCCAATCGAGCACTTCGAGGTATTCGGTGGGCCAGGGGCAGGTGACCCAGTTAGGATATTTGGCAGTGGGCGAATCGCCGGGGCAGCCTGAGAAATCGATGACGACGGGCACGGCCAGCTTTTCGGCGAGCAGGATAGTTTTGCGATTCGTTTCGGCGTAGGCTTTGGCGACGGCCTGATCGGGATGGAGCGGGTTGCCGTGGCAACTGAGGGCGCTGATGGTGACGCCTTCATCGGCGAGAGTTTTCTTAAAGGTGTCCAGCTCAGAGGG
>JBBROT010000556.1:0-2008 GCA_038229155.1 Bryobacterales bacterium
CGGTGCGGTCGATGGAAGCGAACTTCACTTCGAGAAGTATCTGGCGAAGCTCCGGCTCCGGCGGGGCCTTCAGCAGGTTGACGATGTTCTTGGCGCGCGTTTGCGCAAGGCCCGCGGCGCGTTTCGATTCGGCCGCGCTGATAGCGTCGCCCGTGAGAGCGAGAGTCTCGCCCTGGCCGGTCACTTCGATATGGCTGCCGGGGAACTCTGTACGCATTTGGTTGCGGAAGCGGTCGAATTCGGAATCGTCAGCCAGTACTTCGACGTCGTAGCGGACGGGTGCGACGCCGGCTTCCCAGATCACGACAGTGGTCCTGCCGGGACCTTTCGCGTTGATCATCACTTCATGCGGCGAGATGACCACCACATCGGCAATCTTGGGTTCGGAGGCGGCAACCTGTTTCACTTCGCCCGTATACTGCATGAGCTCGCCGCGCCCCACGATGAGTGACAAAGGACGCGCTTGGGCGAAGAAGGAACAGAACACCAAGAGCAGAATGCTCTTATTCATGGAAGACTTCCTGGACGTGCTTATCGCCGCGGTAGACGTCCACCACGGCGCGTGGGGGTGGGGGCAAGGGCTTGCGATTCTTATTGGCAAACTGCTCGGGTTTCTCGCCGGTCAACTCCGCCCAGGCGCGCGGGTCTTCGAGGTTCGGCACCTTCGAAAGCTGCGTGGTGCGGCTGCGCCGGTTCCGCGCGACACGGGCGCTTTGGTAAGGGTCCAGCACTTCGGTGGTGACGGGGTTGCTATCCACGATGCTGTTGTTATCGAGAGGATTGCGCAAGGTGAGGCTGACCTTGCCTTCGTTCTTCGCGAGTTCCAGTTTCTGCGCTTCTTCCGGTGTGACGATGAGCGTTGCCACGGGCATCTTGGTGGCCTTGGCGTCGACGGTTTGGTTCGGAGAGATCAGGCGGCCCACGGCCAGCACTTTCACGTTCTGCAGGATAGTGGAGGTGACGGCTTCGGCCATGGAACCGGGCCTTGTGAAGAGCACGTCCACGCGAGCGCCGGGAGTGATCAAGCCAGACACGCCGCTGACATCGGTGATGGGGACGGAGACGGCGCGGTGGCCGGCGGGGATGGTGGCCATTATGCCTTCGGGGCCATCGGCGGTGGAGAGCTTCGAAAGCGTGAGCGGCTCATTGGTGCTGATGGGGTAGAGCGTCACGCGGCGGATGGCTTCGGTTTCGGTGAAGAGCGCGCCACGCGGGATATCGGCGTCCAGGTATTTGATCTGCTTCAGATCGGTCTTCTTGAGAGTGGCACCGAGCGGCAGATCGCGCGAGGCGACCATGACGGCGCGGCGGGCCTGAGGCTTGGCACCGATGGTGGAGGCGTACAGCAACCAGGTCAAAAGCGCGGCTGAGACCCAGGCGATTCCGAACAGCATGAGGATGCGGCGTCTATCCATCTAATTCCTTGAATTGCGCGCGAGCAGGGTGGCGACGGGGTCCTGATGGACGCGGGTCCAGCCGAGAGCTTCGAGCGCTTCGATCAGCGGGGCACCGGCCGGGAGCAGAGCGTGCGTGAATTGGTAGCGGTCCATTGTGGTGCGCCAGCCGGGGCGGAGTTGCGTAAGGTTGGCGTAGTCTTTTAAAAATGACGCGCCGTAAAGATCGCTGCGGCCATCGAAGAAGACTCGACGCTCGCCGGCGAAGCGGTAGATCAAATAGCCGCCGAACTTATCGGAGGAAAACAGGCGCGCATCGGGGGGAAGTTTGGCCACGGCGGAGGAAGCCGCAACGGGAAACTCCGCTGGCGGGAAGCCGGTGTTCGCGGCGATGGCGGGCTGGCGCAAACCGAGGGCGGCGACGAGTAGTAATAAAGGAACCCATACCAGGCCGTTTGACCTGCGATCAATGGCGCGAAGGCCGTCGGAGTATTGGAGCGAGCCCCAGAGAAAATCGCGAAACGAATTCCGCAGGCCCTGGGCGGACCGGAGCGATTGCGTAATGGCTCCATTGGCAAGGGGCAGAGCCAGCAGCGCGAGCAGCGGTAAGCCGC
>JBBROT010000557.1:0-2004 GCA_038229155.1 Bryobacterales bacterium
CCTGCTAGTAAAATTCCGCGCACATTCTTGTTCTCGCGGCTCAAATCGCCTATGTAGGAAAGAATCTGCCCAATCGCTTCCCTGTCCGCCTTACCGGCCTTCAGTTCGATAATCACGATGCGGCCATCCCGATCTTCAGCTGTGATATCGATGAATCCGGATTCGACTTTTTGCTCCTTGCCTTGGTCTATGATTTTCAACCCTGGCTCAAGATCTTCCAGGTGAGAGCGAAGGGCGGTCTGAAGATCCCGTTCAAGCGCGAAGGTGGTCTCTATGGCATCCTCGACCAACTCAGGGCCGTCCAGAAGAGACGTGCCTGTCTTAGTCAAGTACGCTTTGAAAGCCGCCACAGTTTGCCAAGAAACTCCAAACTGTTGTGCAATTGCCTCCGAGGATTGGTTTCCTTCTCGAAGGAGGTTCAAGATGCCCGTTCTCTGCGATTCGGAAACCGACATGATTATGAACGATAATAAACCAACCCCTATTTAATTGAAGCACTCGCTAAAGGGTGTTCGGGCAGGACGGCCACAAAGAGCGGCGAAGCCTGGAAGACATATTGAGTTTTGTGCGTGAGCAGTTGTTGGGGCCGCTGGAGGTTAAATGACGCAAGAAGAAAAGGGCGCGGCTTTCCGCGCCTTGCATCAGCGCGAAGGTGCGTTTCTGATTCCGAACCCGTGGAGCAAAGGCACAGCGCGCCTGCTTCACAATTTGGGCTTTGAAGCGCTTGCCACCACCAGCGGGGGCTATGCGTTTTCTGTGGGGCGGCCCGATAATTCCATTAGCCGTGAAGAGATACTTGCTCACGTTGCGGCGATTGCTTCCGCGACGCCGCTGCCCGTCAGTGCGGATCTGGAGAACGGCTTCGGTGACGCTCCTGAAACGGTAGCGGAAACTATTCGCCTGGGCGCTGCCGCGGGCTTGGTGGGCGGTTCCATTGAAGATGCTACGGGAGACGCGGATGCTCCGATTTTTGAATTCGAATTGGCGGTTGACCGCGTCCGCGCCGCCGCACAGGCCGCGCGTGCTCTGCCGTTCCCTTTCACCTTCACGGCGCGGGCGGAAAACTATCTGTATGGCAAGCCGGATTTGCGCGACACCATTAAACGGCTGCAGGCGTTTCAGAACGCCGGTGCGGACGTGCTGTACGCGCCCGGTCTTTCGAAGCGCGAAGAAATAGCCGCCGTGGTGAGTTCGGTGGATCGCCCCGTGAATGTGCTGGTGAGTTCGAGCAGCATGGGCTTGACGGTGGCGGATTTGTCGAAGATGGGCGTGAAGCGCGTCAGTGTGGGGAGCGCACTGGCTCTCGCCGCGCTGGGTGCGTTCTTGCGCGCGGCGGGTGAGCTCAAAGAGCATGGGACTTTCGAATTCAGCAGTGAAAGCGCGGCTTATCGCGATATGAACGCGTTGTTCAGCGAGGCATCGAAAGGCGATTAGTTCCGGCCTGCAACTTCAGGGTCGCCCATTTCGCCATTAGCGCGGCGTATGCGGCTTGCTGATTGGCGCATGCCTGAAGCTGAGTTTCCGTGGGAGCCATCTCCGCGCCTTGAAGCCCTTGCGCGGCGGCCACCATGCGAATGCCGATGTTACTCAGGTCGGCAGGAGCTGTAGGCACCGGATCGGCGGCGGGCGCGGCAATGGGCGCGATAGCTTCCACGCGCTTGATGAGCGCATCGTTCGCGCTACTTTGCGGTTTGGCTTTGAGCTTCTCCAGCAGAGCCCGCGCCTCGGTATAAGCGGCGGCCGCTTTGCCCGCGCCTTCTTCCATCTGCGCGGTCAGGGTAAAGATACGCTGCACTTCGGGCGTCACCTTCACGCGCGGGTCCAGCTTCACTGTAATGGCTTGTGTCTGTAGCTGGCCATCGACAGTCAAGCGCATGGAATACGAGCCAGGAGCCACCCACGGCGCTGTGGCCGCAGGGCTTGTGCGATGCGGCACCGCGCCGCCCACGCCTTCACCTCGCGCGCCGGGACCGGTGCCAGGCAGCGGGTTATAGTGTATATCCC
>JBBROT010000558.1:0-1994 GCA_038229155.1 Bryobacterales bacterium
ACGCCGGTGATCGACCGGCGTACGAATACGCTCTATGTTGTTTCCGGCGACGGGATGCTTTACGGCCTGGATCTGGGCAGCGGTGCGCAACGTTTCGCTGCGATGCAATTCGTGGCGCCCTTTTCCAAGATGCTGAGCCTGAATCTGGTGGACGATAAGATCTTCACCACGCTGGCGCAGGGCTGCGGCGCGGCACTGTCTGGAATTTATTCCATCGATATCAAGAACCCGCATCATCCGGTGGTGCGGCAGGCATTGCTTTCCAATACCAATACGGCCGGGCTTTGGGGCAGGGGCGGACCGGTGATTGGGAATGGACGGGTTTACGGAAACACCGCCGACGGCAAGTTCGACACGATAGCCGGCGACTATTCGAACACGGTGATCGCGGCGTCGGTGGGCGAGCTGGATTTGCTCGATTATTATCTTCCACCAAATTGGGTTTATCTGGACAAGAAAGATCTGGACCTTGGCGCGGGCAGTCCGGTGTTCTTCGGATGGGGTGGGCGGAACTTAATCGCCAGCGCATCCAAGGAAGCGGTGATTTACCTGCTGGACGCCGATTCGCTTGGCGGCAAGGATCATCAGACGTCTCTCTATTCATCGGCGAAACTTGGCAACGACGACGACCAGTGTTGCGCCGGGCTTGGCATCTGGGGCGCGATGTCTACCGCGCGCGATAGCGACGGGAAAACGTGGCTGTTCGCGCCTATGGGCGGCCCGCGGGCGAAGGGCTTGCAGTTTCCAATCACGAATGGAGAGACACCGCACGGCAGCATCATGGCGTTCAAGGTGATGGAAGATTCGAAGTCGCAGAAACCGGTTTTGGAGCCAGCCTGGATTTCGGGCGACTTCAATATTCCCGATCCGCCGATCATCGTCAACGGTGTGGTGTTCGCGCTGGCGACCGGAGAGAACGCGGTGCAGAAGGGTGGGGCGGAGAAGCGGCTGCTGAACACGCAGCCGGCGGTGCTGCGCGCGTTGGATGCGAAGACGGGCAAGGAGCTGTTCAACAGCGGATCCGCGTTCGAGACTTGGGTGCATTTCAGCGGCCTGGCTGTTTCGGATGGGCATGTCTTCGCCGTGGACCACAATTCGAATGTTTATTGCTTTGGCCTGAAGGCGAAGAAGTAACAGATTTCCGGGGCACGGGTCTATTGGGTATGCCAACCACGACATGGACCCCACCGCCGGCCGAACATCACGGAAAATTGGATGCCGCCGACACCAACGAATTGCCAGAGAGTGCGTTCGCGTTCCCCAAGAGACGCAAAGAGCCAATGACGGACGCCTCGCACGTTCGCAATGCCCTTGCCCGGTTCAACCAAGTGAAAGACGTATCTGAGGCGGAGCGCACTCGGGCGCGCGCCAATATCAAGAAGGCCGCGAAACACTTCGATATCGAAATGAAGGACGACTTTTAAGCAAGCAACTCTTGCACCACGTTGCCATGCACGTCGGTCAGCCTGAAGTTGCGGCCGGCATAGCGATAAGTGAGCCGCAAGTGATCCAGACCCAGAATGTGCAGCATCGTCGCATGCAGATCGTGGAAGTGTACTTTGTTCTGCACTGAGTAGTAGCCGTAATCGTCAGTGGCGCCGAAGCGGAAGCCCGGCTTTACGCCTGCGCCTGCAAGCCACATAGTGAAGCCTTGCGGGTTGTGGTCGCGGCCGTCGTTGCCTTGTGAGGTGGGTGTACGGCCAAACTCGCCGCCCCAGACGATCAGCGTATCTTTCATCAGGCCGCGAGCTTTCATGTCCTTGAGGAATCCGGCGATGGGCTGGTCCACTTCGCCGGCGTTGCGCTCGTGATCCTCGCGCAGACGGTCGTGCTGATCCCACTTATAACTGTGCGTCACCTGTACGAATCGTACGCCACGCTCACAGAACCGGCGAGCCATCAGGCACTGGCGTCCGAAGTTCGCGGTGCGGGGATTGTCCAGGCCATATAGCTTGCGGGTCGCCTCCGTTTCCTTCGAAAGATCCTGCAATTCC
>JBBROT010000559.1:0-1983 GCA_038229155.1 Bryobacterales bacterium
ATAAAAAAGCTTCCGCGTACTACGGGCAGGCACTCACCGTGAAGGGTGCATCGGCGCAGGCTCTTGCCGCGGCGGAAAAAGGAATCGAGGAAAATAAGAAAAGATGAGGACCACTCGCATGAATCGCACTCTCCACGCCGGGCTCAAGATGTTCGGCCTTCTCTCCCTGGCGTCTCTCACCATGCTGAACGCGCAGCCGAAGCCGAAATCGCAGGCGGAAATTACCGCTTTGCAAGCCATGTTCAACGCGACCGATTCAGACGCGCGCATCAAAGCCGGCGACGATGTGCTGCTGAATTTTGCCAACACGGAGTTCAAGCCATTTGTGCTGGTCACGATCGCGGACGCCTACAATCGCAAGGGCGATAACGCCAAGATGACGGTCTATGCGGAACGCGCCATTGAAGCCGACCCGAAGAACTACCAAGCCATGCTGATGCTGGCCACGGGCATTGCCTCAAAGGTGCGCGAAAACGATCTGGATAAAGATGCACGCCTGGCGCAATCGGAAAAGTACGCCAATGACGCGATTGCCGCTCTTCAGGACGCGCCGAAAATGAACCCCGGCTTGACGGACGATCAATGGGCCGCCGCGAAGAAAGATTATGCGGCCGACGCCCACCAGGCTTTGGGCTTGGTGGCAACCGCGCGCAAGAAGAACGATGTGGCCATCAGTGAATACACGCTGGCGGTGAACACGGCGACCAACCCCGACCCGGCGACCAGCGTTCGTCTGGGACAGGCGCTGAACAAGGGCGGCAAGTACACCGAAGCCATTGCCGTCCTGGACAAAGTGATGGCGCAGCCGGATGTGAACCCGCAGGTGAAGCAGTTCGCGCAGGCCGAACGCGTGCGCGCCGTGACCGCCAAGGGTGGCGCTACCCCTGCTCCCGCTCCGGTCAAGTAATCTTTACCCTGAACGGGGCGTGTGACAGCCAATCTTGATGAGCTGGAGAACCGGGTCGGCTACCGCTTTCGCAATCGCGAATTGCTGACTCGCGCGCTGACTCATTACTCGCACGTCAACGAACAGCTTCCGCCGGGCACGCCGCGCACGGTTCTGCAAGACAACGAGCAACTGGAATTTTTGGGCGACGCCATACTGGGCTTCATTGTCAGTGAGCGGCTGCTTTCGGAATTCCCCGGTGCGGCTGAAGGCAAGCTGAGTGAGACGAAGGCGCTGTTGGTCAGCGCGTCGCACCTGCTGACTACGGCCAAGGAACTCGGGTTAGGCCAGTTCCTGTTCCTGGGCCGCGGTGAAGAGATGAGCGGGGGCCGCGAGAAGAAAGGCATGCTGGCGGATTCGCTGGAAGCACTGATTGCGGCTGTATATCTCGATGGCGGAATCGATGCGGTGCGGCTGTTTATCACGAAAGCTGTTCTGCCCGAATCGTTCGAAGGCTTCGGCAGCCAGAATGAGCGCATCGATTACAAGACCACGTTGCAGGAGTTGGCGCGCGCCCGCAAGCTGCCATTGCCGCACTATGAACTGATCCGGCAATCGGGCCCGGAGCATGCCAAGATTTTCACCATCTCCGTAGCTGTGGGGAAGCAGTGGGCCGCGCAGGGCGAAGGGTCCACGAAGAAGAGCGCATCGCAGGTGGCCGCGAGGCTGGCGTACAAAAAGATGATGAGTGGAGTGGAGAGCAAACAATCGCCCTAGTTCTCATTCAGTTTCAGATCGAGAGTCTGTTTGGAGCCGCCCGCGATACTTACCGCGGTGCCGGAATATCGCATCATCACCTCGGCGCTGCGATATTCCACGGACTGCAAATCGCGAAACGCGTAAGCGGCGTAGTCGCCGGGCGCGAGCGAAGAGAGGGTGAAGTGCCCTTCCGAATCTGTCTGCGCGATTTTGTTGCGCATGGGCGATAGGCCGCCCTTCCACAGCAGCAATACCGCGCATTGCTGTGCGGCGTGGTCCTGAACCTTGACCGTTCCGGTAAGCTGTCCGCCCTTGGTCCCGATGGCGATATCGAGAGG
>JBBROT010000560.1:0-1978 GCA_038229155.1 Bryobacterales bacterium
CGCTTCTTCGCCGGTCTTGGTCATCAGCAGAATGTGGCGGGCTTTGGCGCGTTCCGGTACGCGGAAACGGTCCAGGTTGGCGTTGTAAGCTTTGCGCAGATCGTCATCGTTCGCGCTGATGGAAGCTTCCATCACAGCGGGATCGAAAACCAGGTAGGAGATGCTCTTCTTCGCCGATGTCTGGAACTGTGTTTTGTTCTTCGAGTAGAAATCGCGCATCTGCGCATCGTCCACTTTCACTTCGGATTCGAACTTTGCCGGAGTGATCAAAACATATTGCAGACGCACCGTTTCATTGCGCTTCCGGTATTCCGCTTCCACTTCCTTTGGCGAAACCACCGTGCCTTCCAGAGCAATATTGCGGAGCCGTAAGACCAGCAACTGGCGCGCGATATCGGCCTTTAAATCCGCCACCGTCATGCCCTGCTGCGAAAGCGCCGATTCCAGTTCGGCCTTCTTCACCAGCTTGCCGTCCGCAAAAAAGCCGGCGGGCAACTGATTCTGAATCGCTACATTCACATCTTCATCGCTGATGCGAATGCCTTGACGCTTAGCTTCATAAGCCAGGGCTCTTTCGCTGATGAGTTGCTGCACAATCTGAGGCGCATAGATGGACATGTACTGCGCTGGCATTTGTCCGCCACGCAAAACGGCTTGAATCGCTTTTTGAGCTTCGAGTGTGGTGACTTTTTCATCACCCACGGTGGCAATCACATTGTCCTGTGATGAGCCTGCAGTGCTGCTGCCGCCACCGGGAATCAGGTAAGTCACCATGGAAAGCGCCACAATCACCAGAATGGCACCCAGCAGAATACGCACAGCCTTATCTCGGCTGCGGAATAAATCGAACATGAAACGGAATTCTCCTAAAGGTTAACGAATCCTCAATTATACCGGAACTTCTAGAGGTGGCATTCCGCGTGAACTGCCCGCACCGCTTTCTCAAGTCCGCTGCGCCGCACCACAATCGCGATGGTCAGTTCGCTAGAGCCTTGCGCAATCGCCATGATGTTCACGTTCTCGCGCGAGATTGCGGTAAAGATACGGCCGGCCAAGCCCTGCGTACCGCGCATCCCTTCTCCCACAACCGCCAGCAATCCTACTTCCCGGTCAATCGAAAGGGGGCTCACATAACCGTGCGTCAGTTCCAGAGCCAGACCCGCCTCCAGAACTTCCACCGTGTGCGCCAGTTCCTCATCGCGAACCAGAAAGCAGAAACTCTGCCGATAGCTGGAGGCCGATATGGTGAGCACCTCTACGTTCGCCCGCGCCAGCGAATCCATGGTGCGCGCCATCACCTGCACGCCACTCAATGCGGCATGGGCCGGCTCTACGGAGATGAGGGCCACGTTGCGCATGGAAGTCACCGCGCGCGCGCCGCTTGAAACCGAAAGCTCCGGCACAATCCGCGTACCTGGTTTTTCCGGGGCGAAACTGTTCTTGCTCCAGACCGGGATGCTTCGCTCCACCAGCGGAGAGAGCGTTCGCGGATGCAACACCTTGGCCCCGTTATATGCCAGTTCCGCCGCTTCGCTGAAACTCACCTCTTCCAGCACGCGCGCGTCGGGCACCAGACGCGGATCGGCCGTCATGATCCCGTCCACATCGGTCCAGATCCAGAGTTCTTCGGCATCGAGCGCGGCAGATAAGATGCTTGCCGAAAAATCCGAACCGCCGCGGCCCAGCGTGGTGACACGGCCGTCCACAGTGGCCCCGTTGAATCCAGTCGCGATCGGGATCAACCCGGCTTCCAGCACCGGCCCAAGCTTGCTCTTCGCCTTTACCGCGGTCTTATCGAGAAAGGGCGACGCGTTCCCGAAGACTGTGTCGGTGACAATCAACTCGGCGGAGTTGACCGATACGGCGCGCGCTCCCAGAAAACGTGCCAGCAGCATGGCGGAAAGGCGCTCGCCGATCACCACCGCTTCATCGACAGACCGGGCCGGACGCTCACCCAACATCAGCATTCCGCCCACCA
>JBBROT010000561.1:0-1968 GCA_038229155.1 Bryobacterales bacterium
GCTTGGGTTGAATTCGAGGAGCGGGCAATGTGCCGCGGCGGCGAAGTGGATGGCGGCCGCCAATTGCGGGCCCATCGCGATGCTTACATGCGGGATTGTAACGGTCGAGTGGATGGCCGCCTTTTCCGCGATATTGAGAGCTTCGGTGATGCCGGTGCGCCCGAGGTCCGGTTGTACGATGCGCATCGCCGCTTCGGAGAAGAACGGTGTGAGTTCGAAGACGGTGCGGTAACTTTCGCCGATAGCCAGCTGCGTTCGGATGGCACCGGCTAGATCGCCATGTGCTTTTGCGTCTTCCGGGGAAAGCGGCGCTTCGAGGAAGAAAACGTTGCGGCTGACCAATTCGGGATCGAGTGCGCGTGCGGTTTCCGGCGTGAGGCGCCAGAGCGCGTCGACAGCGATTTTGCCGTTGCGGCCCAGGATTGCGGCGGCCCGATCGCAATTGCTCAGAAGCGTTTCGATGGAAGACTGGTGGAAGATTTTGACAACGTCGATACCTTGTTCGACCCACGGGCGGATGAGGTCAGGATTGCCTGACGGCAGGCCGCTGAGATAAGCCTTGACGCTGGTACGGGGGGTGCCGTCTCTTTGAATCAACTCCGCTACGGATTTATTTTCGAGTTTGCCTGCGCAATCCCACAGGGCTAAATCGATCCCGGCGATGGCGTCCAGCATGAAGCCGCCCGTCTGGCCACGGACACGCATGGTGGAGTACATGGTCCACCAGAGATCGCGAATCTGCTCGGTTTCGCCATCGAAGGGAGCGCCTTCAACGATAGGCTTCAAGATTCGATCGATGATGGCGCACGCCACCTCAGGCGCGACCGGCGCTTGTGCTTCGCCCCAACCGTATGTGCCGTCGTCAAGGGTGACGCGCACCAGCGCCGTTTCGAAACGGGTGGAATAGAGGACGGGGTAGGTTTCTGCCCAACGGTAATGGGAACCGGTCGGGAGCAAAGGGGCGGGCGAACCGGCGGTGCCTGGGGAGAAATCACGCTCCGCATGAAACGCGAACGATTCCACGGAGCGGATTTTCATTGCAGGCGGTCTCTCAAAACCTGCAGTTCGGCGAGTGCGTTTGCATCAAGAGCTGCCGTGGGATGGCGAACGCGCGTGGAAGCAATCACTCCCGCGGCCACCAGATTGTGTTTCATGGCAGACACGCCCAGGCCCGGTTGCAGTTCGAAGCGAATCAGCGGCAGCATGCGCGTGAAGACGTCCCACGCTTGGCCGGTATCGCCCGCGTGCCAAAGGTCCCAGACGGCGCGGTACAGGGCGGTCATATCGCTCCCAGGCATCACGCCGCGAGAGCCGCGACCCAACTCTTCGATGAAGAAATTTCCGTTTAAGCCGCCGAAGAGCGCAAGGCCCTTTGCCGCGGCATCGGCAAGCGCTGTGAACTTTGGCGCGGTAGGTGGGGCTTCCACCTTCACCATTTTGACAGCGGAAATTTCACGGGCCATGCGCGCGAGCAAGGCGGCGGGCATCGGAACGGTGGTGAGCAGCGGCGCGTCCTGCACCATGATGGGAATGGTTACGGCGTCGGCGATGGCACCGTAGTAGTGCATGAGGCCTTCGCCATCGGTCTTTAAGAAGTAGGGCGGCAGAATCATCAAGCCGTCCGCGCCCAGGTCCTGCATTTCGCGGCTGAGTTCCACGGCGGCATCGGTACCGGTATGGCCCGAACTTGCAATGAGCGGGACGCGACCGGCATTCTCTTTGACGATAAGCGTCATGAGTTCGCGACGTTCGCCGGCGGAAAGCGTGTAACCTTCACTCGCGTTTCCGAAGAGCCCAAGCCCGTGCGCACCGGCTTCTATCAGGAAGTGGATCAGCCTGCGCTGCGATTCGAAATCGACTGTGCCGTCGTCATGGAAAGTGGTGGCGGCGATGGGGAATACACCGTTCATTCTGTTCCCTCCAGCTTCAAGGCCATGGCTTCTTTGGCTCGCAAGATGTGATCGCGCA
>JBBROT010000562.1:0-1960 GCA_038229155.1 Bryobacterales bacterium
GGCTAATCCGCCGTCGCTTAAATCATGCGCGGATTCCGCCAGATCCGCTACCGCAATTTCTCGTATCGCGGCATGAACACGCTTCTCATATTCCATATCGAGCGCGGGCGGCATGCCCCACAGCTCTTTCACCACCGTCTTCGCATATTGCGTGCTGCCAAACTGACGCCAATCGGTGCTTCGCAAGCCGCCGAGTAACAAAATATCGCGGCCCGCGTTTTGGAAAGCCAGGGGCAACGGCGTTTTAGTCGCCATGATGCCCACGATTCCCAGAACCGGCGTGGGATAAATCCCTTCTCCCAGAGTCTCGTTGTACAGACTCACGTTTCCACCGGTGATGGGAGTTTCGAAGAATGCGCAAGCCTCCGCCAAACCTTCGATCGCCTCCACCAGTTGCGCCATAATTTCAGGTCGCTCGGGATTTCCAAAATTCAGGTTATTAGTCGCGGCTACCGGAAGCGCGCCCACCGTGGAAAGATTGCGGCAAGACTCAGCCACATTCAACATCGCTCCTTCCCGCGGCGACAGGAAACAATACCGGCCGTTGCCATCGAGCGAAACGGCAAGCGAAACGCCGTTTTCTTTTACCCGGACCACGGCGGCATCCGAACCGCCCGGCGCCACCAGCGTATTGGTGCGAACAGACCAATCGTACTGCTGCCAAATCTGGCGCTTCGAACACAAATCCGAACTTTGAAGCAACGCCAGCAGATCTTCCTGCACATTCGGCGAAACAAACGGTTCGCGATCGAGCGGCGCGGTACGCAATGGCTTCGTGTGCGGACGATCGTACTTGGGCGCTTCTTCCGCGATGGCGTGATTGGGAATTTCCGCTTCCACGCGGCCTTGATGACGCACTCTCAGCAATCCGTCATCGGTTACGGTGCCGATAGTCACCGCGTCCAGCCCCCATTTGCGGAAGACTTCGAAAACTTCCTCTTCCCGCCCATGCGCGGCCACCAGCAGCATGCGTTCCTGCGATTCGGAAAGCAGCATTTCGTAGGCAGTCATGCCCGTTTCCCGCTGCGGCACCAGATCGAGATCTATTTCGATCCCGACTCCGCCACGGCTTCCCATCTCGCAGGAAGATGAGGTCAAACCGGCCGCGCCCATGTCCTGAATGCCCACAATCGCGCCGGTTTGCATGGCTTCGAGACAAGCCTCCAGCAAAAGCTTTTCAAGGAAGGGATCACCCACCTGAACATTGGGGCGCTTCTGCTTCGATTCTTCCGTAAATTCCGCCGAAGCCATGGAAGCACCGTGAATTCCGTCCCGGCCTGTCTTCGCTCCCACGTAAATTACGGGATTGCCCACGCCGGAAGCTTTCGCGTAAAACACATCTTCCGCGCGGCAGACCCCAAGCGCGAAAACGTTGACCAGGGGATTACCGTTGTAGCAGTCTTCGAAAAGGCACTCGCCGCCGATGGTGGGGACGCCGAAACAGTTTCCGTAATGAGAAATACCGCTGACCACACCATCCAGAATGCGCCGGTTGCGCGCTCCCGCTGTCGGATGCGTCAGCGTTCCGAACCGAAGCGAATCCAGCACTGCGATGGGCCGCGCTCCCATGGTGAAAATATCCCGTAAGATGCCGCCGACGCCGGTCGCCGCACCTTGGAACGGCTCAATATAACTTGGATGATTGTGCGATTCGATTTTAAACGCGCAAACCCACCCTCCGCCGATATCGATAATCCCCGCGTTTTCTCCGGGGCCCTGCACCACCAGCTTTCCTTTCGTGGGAAGTTTGCGCAGGTGAATGCGCGAGCTTTTATAGGAGCAGTGCTCGCTCCACATCACGCTGAATACGCCCAGTTCTGTATAGCTGGGGTCGCGCCCCAGCAGCGAAACCACTTTCGCGTACTCCGCTTCGGTGAGTTGGTGGGCGGCGATTACTTCAGCAGAGAAAGCAGCCACGTTAACTCCGCACCGCGCCGCTCAAGAAAGAAGACAAAATCCC
>JBBROT010000563.1:0-1950 GCA_038229155.1 Bryobacterales bacterium
CCCAGGCCGTAGACCACCCAGGAGCCGAGTGTCGGGCGACCTACCTGGGTAGTACCGCTGAAAAGCAGAAGCTGGCCAGGGTGGTGATTGAAGGCGTCCGTGTGCATGCTGCGGATGAGGCAGATGTCATCGGCGCAGGTGGCGGTATGGGGGAGGAAGTCTGAAATTTCCATGCCGCATTGGCCGTGGGGTTGGAACTTGGCGCGGCTGGCGAGGACGGAAGCGGTGGGCTTGATGAAGGCGAGTTTGAGGTCTTTGGTGATGGAATCGGGGAGCGGTTTGCCATTCCACTTTTCGAGTTCGGGCTTGGGGTCGAAGAGATCGAGCTGGCTGGGGCCGCCTTCCATGAAGAGGAAGATGACGTTCTTGGCGGTGGCGGGAAGCGGCGGAAGTTTGGCGAGAAGCGAGTTGACGGTGGGAGGCGCGGCTTGAGCTTCGCGGGACATGAGCGCTGCGAGAGCGGTGGTGCCGAGGCCGCCGGCGCATTCGCGGAAAAACTTTCGGCGGGATTGGATTTGCTGGAATTGTTGAGGGGTCATTCGCGTGTGATGAACTCGGTCATTCTCTGGTAATGAACTCATCCAGGTTGAGGAGAATTCTGGCTATGTTTTGTAGATCGATGGAGGCGAGGCGCTGGCGTTCGGCTGGAGTGGGCGGACGATTCAGGGCGAGCAGGAAGGCTTGATCGATTGTGGTGAAGCGCTTGGAGAAACTTTCGGCGGCTTCATAGAAGACAGGGTCGTTGAGCAGGTTCAGGGCTTGGAGGGGCGTGTTGGAAGCTCTGCGCCGAGTGCAGGTCAGGTTGCTATCGGGCTCATCGAAATTGACCAGGAAGGGATACGGCGTGGTGCGCTGGTAATGGATGTACAGGCCGCGGCGATAGCGATCTTTGCCGGTGGATTCTTTCCACTTGACGCTGTTGGCGTAACCCAGTTCCGCGACTCCGGCGGGCTGCGGAGGGCGGACGCTTTTACCGCCGATTTCGAGATTGAGGAGACCGCTCACGGAGAGGGCTTCATCGCGAATGGATTCGGCACTTAGGCGCAAGCGCGATTGGCGGGCGAGGAGGATGTTAGTGGGATCTTTCTGTAGTAAGTCAGGGCGGGCGTTGGAGGAGCGGCGATAGGCATCGGTGAGGACGACGGCGCGGATGAACTGTTTGGTGCTGAAGCCTTTGGCGACGAATTGCGTGGCGAGGTAATCGAGAAGCTCGGGGTGCGAGGGCCGGTCGCCTTGCGTGCCGAAATCTTCCGAGGTGGCGACAATGCCGCGTCCGAAGAGCTCCTGCCAATAGCGATTGACGGCGACTCTGGCGGTAAGCGGATTTTCGGGAGCGACGATCCAGTTGGCTAGCGCGAGGCGGTTGGGCGGGCCGGTTGCTTTCATCGGGGGGAGAAAGTGCGGGGCGTTCGAGGTGACGGGAGAGCCGGTGCCTTTGTAATCGCCCCTGGAGTGGATGAAGGCGGGAGGGGCGGAAGGATCATCCTCCATGATGGGTGCCTGGGCAATTTCGGGAAGGGTGGCGTCAAGGGTATCGAGCTTGGTCTTGACTTCTTTCAAGCGCGCGGAAAGCTCTTTATCTTTCGAGTAAGTGGGGCCGATGTGACTTACAAAGAACTTAGTAAGTCGATAGGCATCGCGGGGGCGGCGGGGAGTGGAGATGACTTTGTCGGCGCGATCGAAACCGGCGCGGTATTCGGTGACGTTGAAATCCCAATCGGTGCGCTTACCGGGGTCGGCCATGGCGGCGCGAATTTCGTTTTCCCAGGTCTGCTGGAGGGCGGGGATGCCGTATTCGTTGAGCAGGGCATCGCGCTGGGAAACGTAAGCGGGGAGGGCGGCCTGATAGGGGGCGTGTTCGCCGGGCATGGGAGCTTCGATTTCGGCTTCCTCGGCGGCATTGAAGAAGCTATAGATCTGGTAGAAATCACGGTGCGAGATGGGGTCGTA
>JBBROT010000564.1:0-1944 GCA_038229155.1 Bryobacterales bacterium
ATTGGGACAAGGTGCACCTCCTATTCTGAGTATATCTATATACTCAGAATAGGGGCGTTCAAGGCCATATCTCAAATCCGGGTCCACATTTATGTCGTGCACCCGTTTGAGGGCAAGCGTCCCTGTGTAAGCCGCGATAGTATTAATGATGGGGCGATCACTTACTTTTCCGGCGCTTGCTTTGCTCGCGTCGGGTATCCTTCCAGCTCAAACCGCGACCTCGCCCGGTTGGGACCCCGGCCGCGAGATCAACCACTTTCTGGGCGAGGGGACGGGCAGCCGTCTCAAGCTCACCTTCGAGTTCCGGTCGCGTTTCGAAACTCGCACTGGAAACAATTTCGGGCGCGATGTGGACCTCGAAAATCCGCTCTACCGCACGCGCATCGGCGCCCAGTTTACACCGGCGCGCTGGCTCAAGATCTCCGCCATGGGTCAGGACTCGCGCGCCCCATACTACGGCGGGCCGGCGCCCACTTCGGCTCGGGACACCATCGATTTGCAGGAAGCGTATTTGGAGCTTTTTCCGGATCGCAAGACCGGCTTCGGCTCCATTGCCGGACGTCAGATGGTTTCACTGGGAGAAGGCCGTCTGATCGGCATCCCTCAGTGGAGCAACACCTCGCGCACGTATGACACCGGACGGCTGTACTTCCGTATGCCGCGCGCGCGGTTTGAATTTCTTCTGGTTTCGTTGGTCAAAGTCTTGCCGGATAAGTTCAATCGCCCCGAGTTGGGTGACCGCCTTTGGGGCACATATAACAGCTTCACTGGCGCTATTCGCGACGGCGTGGTGGACGTATACTTTCTGCGTCGCGATCAGAACCGTCCCGGCGGGTTCACAGCGCCCGGAAGACTGGGGATCAATACCTTCGGTGGGCGGGCGGCGGGTCCGCTGCCGCTGAAATTCCGTTACAGCGCCGAGATCGCATTCCAGAATGGAAAAACCGGACTGCAGCGTCACCAAGGGTTTGCGTGGTTCTCGAACGTATCGCGCAAAGTGCAGGTCTGGAAGCCGCTCGATCTGTCGGCGGAATACAAATATGCTTCCGGCACGAACAATCCCGGGCCGAACAATAGGGACACCACGTTCGACCAGCTCTATGCCGCGAATCACGACAAGTTCGGCCACGCGGATCTGTTCGGCTGGCGCAACATCCACAACCTTCGATCGCTTGACACGCTGCACATTACCAAGCCGTTGGCGCTGAATTTCATGTACGACAACTGGTGGCTGGCGAGCCCCACGGATTCTCTTTATAACGGCCAGGGGCGAAGCCTTGTGCGCTCGGCAAGAGGTGCGGCCGGGCGTCATGTAGGACAGGAGGCGGATTTTTTCGCCACTTGGCAAATTGGCGGACTGCAGTTGGGCGCAGGATTCGCGCATATTTTCAAAGGCGAGTTTTTGAGGAACGCAACGCCGGGAGTGAACACTCGTTACATGTACATTTTCCAGAGTTATTCGTTCTGATCGAACGCATTATCATATAGATTCTTCGCCTCAATGAAAATCGATTACGACCTGACGCCGCCGGATCTTGCCGCGCAAACGAAAACCCTGTTTGAAGTTTCGGCGCAAAAGCTTAGAGATCTGGAACGCTCCTGGAATCCGTCGCAAGGCGCGCCGGTGTTCACTGTAGGGGGGCATTACACGAGCCGGGGCTGGACGGAGTGGACGCAAGGATTTCAGTTCGGCTCGAGCGTTCTGCAATTCGATGCCACCGGCGAATCGGAATTTTTGGAAGCCGCCCGCCAACACACAGTGGACCTGATGGCGCCGCACATCACGCACACCGGCGTGCATGACCACGGCTTTAACAACGTGAGCACGTACGGCAGTTTGCTGCGTCTCATGGACGAGGGCCGCACGCCGGAGAACTCCTGGGAGCGGCGTTTCTACCAACTGGCTCTGAAATGTTCGGGCGCGGTGCAGGCCGGGCGCTGGTC
>JBBROT010000565.1:0-1935 GCA_038229155.1 Bryobacterales bacterium
ACGACTCGCAGAGCCGCGGTTTGCGAACTTGGGCTGGCGGTGGATCAACCGTTTGCCGGAGTGGCCACAAAAACTCTCGGTGAGCTGGAGCTATCGTTGCTCACGATGGCAGAAGCCTACTGCTCAAATCGCGCTGCATGCCGCGCAGCGGTGATTCAGGCGAAGGACCGGAGCAGATTCGCCGCCCTGAATCCTAAAACGTCTTCCGACAAGCGCGCCGTGAAGGAAGAAATGGTGGAGTGGATGCTGGTTTGGCTGGGGGACCCGGCCATGTTTGCGGATTGGGTGGCGCTTCGCAAACGTCTACTGCAAAACCAATGATTCCACCTGGATGACTTCGCCATCCTTTTCGCCAGTCACTTTTGCTTTCAGGTCTTTATCCTTGGTGGCGGCCTTCAGCGCGTTCAATGTTTTCGCGTTGCCGGTTTCATCGAACTTCAGGAACTTGCCATCCGGCAGAACTACGCCGAAGCCGCTCTTCGCGCACGTGATGGCGCATTCACGCGTGTGGCCGGCAAGGTCTTTGCCTTTGCACATGACATCGACCAGGGTGCCGGACCAGGTTTCGGCACACGCTAAACAGGGGAGCAGGAACAGGCATGCGGCAAGCTTTCGATTCATGCGGGTAGTTTATCCGATAACCTGAGTTGAGTGGAAGAAGAGGTACTAGGCAAGGCTTACGATGGCAGGCTGATGCGGCGCTTGATGCGCTACATGCAGCCTTACCGCGCTCGCATTGCGGCTGCGCTGGTGTTCCTGTTTTTGTATTCCGGTCTGCAAGTCGCCGGGCCTCTTCTCACGAAACTTGCGGTGGATCGATATCTTGCGCCGACCGGGGAAAAGTCTCTGCTCGATCCGTGGCTGGCTACGGATGCGTTCACCGGTTTAACGCAGATCGCGGGCCTCTATCTGGCTGTGCTGGCGGGAATCTTTGTCACCGAATTCGCGCAGATGTACCTGATGCAGTACGTGGGCCAGTTGGCCATGTTCGATCTGCGGCGGCAACTCATGGCCCACATGCAGCGTCTGGACCTTGCGTTCTTTGATCGAAATCCGGTGGGAAGGTTAGTTACGCGGCTCACCACCGACGTGGATGTGTTAAACGATCTGTTCGCATCGGGCCTGGTGACCATTCTGGGCGATCTTCTGACGCTCACCTTTATCGTGGTGGTCATGCTGCGGATGAGCGTCGGCCTGACTATGATCATGCTGGCGGTTTTGCCCTGTGTCATCTGGGCGACGGCACGTTTTCGCGCCAGCGTATCCGGCAGCTACCGGCGGATTCGCGTCGCCATCGCGCGCATCAATGCGTATCTGCAGGAACACATCAGCGGAATTGCGGTGCTGCAACTTTTCAATCGCGAAAAGCAGAGTATGGCGGAGTTCGAAGAAATCAACAAACAGCACATGGTTGCCTTCAAAGACAGCATTGGCGCGTACGGCTGGTTTTATCCCGTGGTGGAGTTTCTCGCCTACCTGTCGCTGGCGTTGATTCTTTGCTACGGCGGTTTTTGCGTGAAAGGGGGACTGCTATCGCTCGGCGTGGTGGTAGCTTTCCTGCAGTACGGGTTGCGCTTCTTCCGGCCAATTCAGGACCTGAGCGAGAAGTACAACATTCTGCAGGCGGCCATGGCTTCGGCGGAGAGAATCTTTCAGCTTTTGGATACGCCCGCTTCCATCACTGCGCCCCCGGTTCCCGTTGAGTTCCCGAACAGCGAAGCTTCCATTGTGTTCGATGGCGTATGGTTCGCGTACAAGGATGAAGAGTGGGTTCTGCGCGACTTGAGCTTCACCATTGAGCCGGGCGAAACGGTTGCCATCGTGGGGCATACGGGCGCAGGTAAAACCACTATCATCAGCCTGCTGTTGCGTTTTTACGACGTGCAGCGCGGTGCCATTCGAATTGGCGGTGTGGACATCCGCGATATGGATCCG
>JBBROT010000566.1:0-1915 GCA_038229155.1 Bryobacterales bacterium
CACGGGGACATTGTACTTGGCCAGGATTGCCTTGGCCTGATACTCGTGGATTTTCATTTGGATGGTGCGAAGCGACTATGCTGAATTTGTAAGCCGGAACCCTAACTTTATCATGACCCCCGAAGCTTTATCATGACGATCGAACTCCTACATCGGGTTGTCGACGGCCACACCCTCACCGAACCACAGGCGGAACAGGCCATGCAATCCCTGTTGGCCGGGGTGTCGACGCCGGTGCTGACTGCCGCGTTCCTCACCGCCCTTCGTGTGCGCGGCGAAACGGTCGCCGAACTGACCGGTTTCGCCCGCGCCATGCGCGCCGTTGCCGCCCCGCTTCCCATCGACGATTCGTGCCGCCCCATCCTCGATACCTGCGGCACTGGCGGCAATCCCACTGCCGGATTCAACATCTCCACCATCTCGGCGTTCGTGGTGGCCGGGGCGGGAGTCCGCGTCGCCAAGCACGGCAACCGCTCCATCACCAGCAAATCCGGCAGCGCAGACCTTCTGGAAGCGCTCGGCGTCCGTACCGCAGTCACCCCGGAAGATGTGGCAAACGCAATACTTAAGGCCGGAATTGGGTTCGCATTTGCGCCTTCGTTCCACAGCGCCGTTCGGCACGTTCAGCCCATCCGCAAAGAATTGAAATTCCGCACCGCATTCAACTTTCTGGGACCGCTCACCAACCCCGCCCGAGCCGAAATCCAGGTGGCCGGAACCTGGTCAGATGAAGCAGCTGAGAAGATCGCCGGTGCCCTGGCGCTCCTGGGTCTGCAGCGCGGCTTCGTGGTGCACGGCTCAGATGGACTTGGCGAAGTGACCATCACTGGCTCTTCCACAGTCTTCTCGGTTCATTCGGGACAAGTCGAACGCTACACAGTAACCCCGGAAGATTTTGGAATCGAAACGCAGCCGCACGCCGACATCACCGGTGGGGACACGCCCTTCAACAAGGCCATCGCCGAATCACTTTTAGACGGCAAGAAAGGCCCGCGCCGCGATATCGTCCTGATCAATTCGGCGCTGGCCCTGGTGGCCGCCGGGAAGGCTTCTAACTATAAGGAGGGCGTCGCCCGCGCAGAAGAATCCATCGATTCCGGAGCCGCCAGGCGCAAATTGGAACTTCTCAGAAACGCACAGTGAAATGGTCCGGGAGTACCGGTACTATATCTGGCTACCAGCGGGAATAGTTATTGACGCGCCTGTTGCGGCGCGCGAATCTGGGTATGTAATGCAAAGATTTTCGAGACTCGCCTCAGCCGTTTGTGTCGCTGGCCTCACCGTGGCCACCTCGGCCTTCGGGACTGCTATATCTGATCTGAACCAGTTGACAGGTTCAGCTTTCTCCAACTACGCGTTCGTTGCCGGCGGCAGCGGTGCGCACAACCTCCAATTCACTTCCGACAGTCCGGCATTTGGCAATGTGGCGCTTGCGTCCGGTGTCGCCCTCCAGGGTGGTGGTGACGTTTTACACGGCAACCTGGATTTCGGCGGAACGGCGAACGGCACGGGTAGTGTGATCGTCACCGGGTCCACAACAGCCAACGTAGCCCAGGCGACGAATGCGGTTGCTGACGCGGTCAGCCTCTTTGCGGCGTACACGGCCCTGACGGGTTTCTCCGGCCTTCCAACCGTCAGCGGGACTTTGAACGTCGGCACGAACGGTGGTAATTCGAACGCCGGTAATACCCACGAGCATATTTATGACGTGACCACGGCCGGCTATGGCGGGGATCTGACAATCAACGCTGGAGCATCGGAATATGTAATCATCAACATCGGCAAGGGACTCAGCACGAATTACGATCTGAATGGTGCCGTCAACCTGACGGGTGGGATCACTTCAGACCACGTGCTGTTCAACATCGCGACGACAGGGAATTTTGGCTCTGCGAGTGCCCACGGCAAGACGATC
>JBBROT010000567.1:0-1908 GCA_038229155.1 Bryobacterales bacterium
CGCACATCGGGCGGCAGGTTCGTTGAGGTCTGTGTAATCAGTTCGACAAGGCTTTCAGCAAGAAATTGCATATGGGGTTGTTGTCATTTTATCTTGACCGTCACAGTGCAGGGCGAGCCCGGCAGCACCTGCTCCACACGGCTCTCGAAGTCCGCGAAAACCCCGCTCTCCCCCACAACCGCCGTGATGGACGCCGCACCAGTGTGAATGGAAACGCGCGTTCCCACCGGCAGTGGCTCAAACTCAGCGCGCAATAACTCCGGATGCGGTGTGATGCGGAATAACGCGTTGCGGTTCGCGTCCGTCAGCGGCTCGCCAATCGAAACATTCCGTTCCACCACCAGGCCCGCACCCGGCGCATGCACCTCGGCGTTGGCCGCGCTCGCCAATGCCGCCACAGCTTCCCGATCGCGCGCTTTCGCCTCACGTTGTTGGTCCACCTGCTTGCTATACGCGTTGTCGGCCACGCGCGAAGCCTCTTCCTCTTCCGCCAGTTCCGCAGCCAAGCGGTTGCGCTCTGCCATGGCGGCCTCATAGACCAGGCGCGGCGTGGCTCCTTCGCGATTTAACAACTCCTGCCGCCGGAACGTTGCTTCTGCACGGCTCAACTGCAAGCGCTTCGCGGCAACAGAAGCTTGCAAGGAACCGGCTTGACGGCGGTCGGGCGTACTCACAGCCAGGGGCGCGATTGGAAGGGCTGCCGCCCTATTCCCGACAATCGCCAGTACTTGCCCGTCAGTGACTACGGAACCGACATCCACCAGAACAGACTCCACCGTTCCACGAGCTGCGGTTCCCGCCGCCACCGTCTCACGCGCCACCACGTGGCAAGCGACACTTCGCTCAAGCGATGGAACCGGGGCCACGGGCAGCGCCGACGTTTTCTCCGCAACAACCACTGCCTCGCGCGAATGGCATCCCACCATCACCACACACGACACCAGCAGCAGCCACAGCGTCGGCATCAGAGCAAGCGCGCCGCAGCCTTCGCGAAATAAGTCAACACAAAGTCCGCCCCGGCGCGCCGGATGGAAGTCAAACTTTCTATCACCGCGCGGTCATAATCGATCCACCCACGCTCAGCCGCCGCCACAATCATGCTAAACTCTCCACTCACCTGATACGCCGCAATCGGCACGTCGAACCGAACCCGAGCCTCACGAATCAAATCCAGATATGGCATCGCGGGCTTCACCATAATCATGTCCGCGCCCTCTTCCAGATCGAGCGCGATTTCCCGCATCGCTTCACGCGCATTCGCCGGGTCCATCTGATAACTGCGCCGGTCTCCGAATTGCGGAGCGGAATCGGCCGCCTCGCGAAACGGCCCGTAAAACACGGACGCGAACTTAGCCGCATAACTCAGAATCGGTATGCCTGTAAACCCCGCGGCATCGAGAGCTGTCCGAATCGCGCCCACCCGCCCATCCATCATGTCGGAGGGTGCCACAATGTCCGCTCCGGCGCGCGCATGGCTAACCGCCGCACGCGCCAGCCAGGCCAGGGTCGCGTCGTTGTCCACATCGTCGCCGGTCACCAGGCCGCAATGCCCATGGCTGGTGTACTCGCAATTGCATACGTCGGTCATCAACAGCAGCCCCGGCACTTCGCGCTTCACCGCCTTGAGCGCCCGCTGAACAATTCCGTCCGCCGCGTAAGCACCGCTCGCCAGTTCATCCTTCGTTTCCGGCAGTCCGAATAGAATCACACCGCCAAGTCCCAGGCCGCGCGCCTCTTCGCATTCACGCACCAACTCATCCACCGACATCTGATAGTTCCCGGGCATGGAACCGATCTCACGCTTCACGCCTTCACCCGGACACACAAACAGCGGTAGCACCATTTGCGAAGGCTCAAGCCGCGTCTCCCGCACCAGCGCGCGCATCTGCGCCGACGAACGTAACCTCC
>JBBROT010000568.1:0-1896 GCA_038229155.1 Bryobacterales bacterium
ATGCCCGTGGCATGTTTGGCGATACTGGCTTGCACGGCGGGAAGATGCTCCAACCATCCCGTGGTGCCTTCCACCAGATGGATACCGCGGGAGGCAAGTTGCTCGACAGTGGCGGGCACGGCTTCAGCGATAGAGAAATCGATCGCCACAGGCGTATCGAGGAGAGCGGCTATCTCTTCGCTATGTTCAATGCGCGCGGTCACCGTGAAACCGTACTCCGGAGCGAGCCGGTCGAGCAATTGACCCATTTTCCCGTAGCCGATCAGGGCCAGGTTCATGCGAATACTCCCGGATCGATTTCGCGAAAAAATTCCGCATGAAGCGCCGCAACAGCCGTTCTCAAATCGGTCTCGGCAACCACCACTCCAATGTTCAAAAGCGAGGCACCTTGAGAAATCATTCTGACGTTCACCGCCTCCAGCGCGCGGAAGACGTGCAGCGAAACGCCCGGCGTGTGCCTGATATTTTCACCCACCAGACAGATGATAGCTTGCTCGCGCTCAACGGTCACTTCGGCGAATTGTTCCAGTTCGGCCAGGATCGGCTGGATGCGGGTGGCGTCATCGATGGTGAGCGACACGCTGACTTCCGAGGTGGCCACCATATCCACGGAGGTCTCGAAGCGATCGAACACTTCAAAGATGCGCCGCAGAAAACCATGCGCCATGAACATGCGTGACGAGTGGATATTCACGAGCGAAACGCCGCGTTTGCAGGCGATGGATTTCACCGTGTTCGCGCAGTGGACGCTGTTGCCCACGATGCGCGTGCCTTCCACATCGGGCCGGCGCGAATTTAAAATCAGCACCGGAATATTCTTTTCCACGGCGGGAACCACGGTGGCCGGATGCAACACCTTGGCACCGAAATAGGCGAGCTCCGCGGCTTCGGCGAATGAGATGGTGCGCACACGGTGACCGTTCGGAATCAGGGTGGGGTCGGCGGTGAGCATACCGTCGACATCGGTCCAGATCTGAATTTCTTCAGCACCGATCCCCGCGCCCACAATGGACGCGGTGAAGTCTGAACCTCCGCGTCCCAACGTGCTGGTGGTGCCCTGCGCCGTGGCCGCGATGAAGCCGCCTAGTACGGGCACGTGGTCCATTGCGACGGGAATCAAATGCTCCGCAAGGCGCGAATAGGTCTCGGCGTAAAGAGGGCCGGCTTGCGTGTGCCGCTGATCGGTCACAATCAGTTGCCGCGCGTCCATGTGCATGGCAGCGATACCGAAATGGCGGAATGCCAGCGCCACAATATAGCTCGAAAGGCGCTCTCCATAACTGGCGATTGCGTCCGTCGCGCGCGGCGTGAGTTCGCCCAGCACGGCCAGACCCTTTGCGAGTTCGGTGAGTTCCTGGAAGTGATCGTCCAGGGTGCGATCGAGCGCAGTGCGCTCCGCCAGCGCGACTACTTGCCGCGCATGTCGCGAATGGAAATCGCGCAGATCGTGAATCCGTGAGAGATACTCATCGCGATTGCCTTGCACCGCGCTCTGCGCAATGGCCAGCAGCTTGTTCGTGGTCTTCCCCATGGCGGAGACAACCACCACGGGACGCAAATGCTCCCGTGCTTTCACGATGGCGGCCACCCGTTCGATGGCGGCGGCGGATTCAACCGAAGTGCCGCCAAACTTCATTACGATCATGGCGCGAGCAGACCTTCCGAATGCATCAACTCCGCGTTCAGCACCGCTGCTCCCGCCGCGCCTCTCACTGTGTTGTGGCCGAGAGCGATAAACTTATAGCCCAACACAGGGCATGCGCGCAGGCGGCCTGTAAAGACAGCCATGCCAGATTGCGTGTAGGTGCGGCTGTAGGAACCAGTGCGGGTACTGATCTTAGAATTGAAGTGCTGGTTAAAGCCGGCGTGGATGTGCTGGTAGTGGATACTGCACAT
>JBBROT010000569.1:0-1896 GCA_038229155.1 Bryobacterales bacterium
GAAGCCGCCATCAACCCCGCTTCAGACCGCGCGCACTCTACCGGAACGATGGCCGTGGCACCCAGTTCAGTCGCTTTCTCCACCACCCATTCGAACCGGTCGAACTTGATCAACGCCATATAGAGAGTGAGGGCCGGCGGTGCGGCACCCACTCCCAACTCTTCCAGAATGCGGAATCGCACGCCGGATTTCGCGGCATCTTCAATCTCCGCCAGATAGACCCTGAGCCCATCCGAAATTTCATACTGCTGCCCCGGTTCGGCCCGCAAAACGCGCGTCAGATGATGCGCTTCCTCGCCCCGCAGTTCGGCTTCCCCGTCACGCACGGCGTCCACAAAAAAACGACGTCGCGCCATTCAGAGGAGCCCGGCCCTTACAATTGTTGCGGAACACACTCCACCTATTTTTGCAAAATGATTGCACTGCTGCGCGGCACCCTACTCGAGAAGCACCCCAACCAAGCCATTGTGGACGCGGGAGGCGTGGGTTATGACCTGACGATTCCGGTCTCCACCTACACGGCTCTCCCTGAAGTGGGCCAGGAGGTTCGCCTTCGTGTTCACACGCACGTCCGCGAAGATGCACTGGCGCTCTTTGGCTTCGTTTCGCAAGAAGAGAAGACACTGTTTGAAAAGCTCACGGGCGTCAGCGGCATTGGCCCCACGCTCGCCATCAAGGTCCTTTCGGGCCTGAACGCGCCCGAACTGACATCGGCCATCCGGAACGGCTCGCTGGAATTGCTGGTGAGGATTCCGGGTGTCGGGAAGAAGACCGCCGAGCGCATGATTCTGGAATTGCGAGACAAGTTGATCGCGCTTCCTTCGCCCGGCGGTGCCGCCGCTCAACCGGCGTTCGACCCCGTTGAGACGGACGTGCTGTCCGCGCTGCTGAACCTGGGCTGCGCGCGTCCGGCGGCGGAGGTGGCCGTGCGCAAGGCCAAGGCGGCGGGCGTGGAACAGAAGTTCGAACCGCTATTCCGCCGTAGCCTTGAATTTGTTCGGTAGGCTGAAAGCATGTCGGAGCAGCGAATGGTTTCCGGTGCGCCGGACGCGGAAGACGCCCAGTTTGAAGTTGGGTTGCGTCCGCGGCGTCTCAAAGATTTCACCGGCCAGACGAAGCTCAAAGAGAATCTGGCCATCGCCATCGAAGCGGCCCGGCATCGCGGCGAGGCCATGGACCATGTGCTGCTCTACGGGCCGCCCGGGCTGGGCAAAACCACGCTCGCCTCCATCATCGCCGCCGAACTGGAAGTGGCTTTCGATCAGACCTCCGGCCCCGTGCTGCAGAAGAAGCTGGACCTTTCCGGCGTGCTGACCAACGTGCAGGAACGCCAGGTCTTCTTCATCGATGAGATCCATCGGCTTCTGCCGGACGTGGAAGAGATGCTCTATTCCGCGCTCGAAGATTTTCAACTGGATTTGCTGATCGGCTCCGGGCCCGGCGCCCGCACCATGCGCATCCCGATTCAAAAATTTACAGCCGTGGGTGCCACAACGCGCCAGGGCCTGCTCAGCGGGCCTCTGCGCGGACGCTTCGGGCTGCACCTTCACTTGAACCACTACACGGTGGAAGAGTTGACGCTGATTGTCACCCGTTCCGCGCGCCTGCTGGATGTCAGTGTGGATGCGGAAGGTGCCGCTGAGATTGCGCGCCGCAGCCGTGGTACGCCGCGCATTGCCAACCGCCTGTTAAGGCGCGTGCGCGATTACGCTCAGGTGCGCGCCAACGGTCACATCACCATTGCGAGCGCCTGCGTTGCGCTCGATCTGCTTGAAGTGGATCGCCATGGCCTGGATGAAATCGATCAAAAAATCATGCGCGCCGTACTCGAAAAATATCGCGGCGGCCCCGTTGGAATCAACACCATCGCTGCTTCCGTGAACGAAGAGCCGGAGA
>JBBROT010000570.1:0-1889 GCA_038229155.1 Bryobacterales bacterium
AATCGCCCGCCCACTTGGCATAAGCGCGTCCTCCCGCGCCCCCATTCTCTTCATTGGTCCAGAACGCAACACGCACAGTACGCCGCGGCTTCAGACCAGCCTTATGAATCAGCGATACCGCTTGCATAGCGGCCATGATGCCGGAACCGTCATCCTGCGCACCCTGCCCGATATCCCAGGAATCGATATGCCCGCCAAGCACCACCACCTCGTCAGGCTTTTCGCTGCCGCGAATCTCACCGATCACGTCGAACGAATCCGCCTCGGGCAGCATGGCCGCTTCCATGGAAAGCTTCACGCGCACCGCAGTGCCGCGCTTATACATGCGCGCCAGGCTCTCGGCGTCTTCGACAGAGATCGCCGCGCCGGGAATCTTCGCAACATTCGGCTCATAAGTCATCACGCCCGTATGCGGACTTCGCAAGCTCAGCGGAGTGATGGAGCGAACCAGCACGGCCACAGCCCCCAGGGCGGCGGCCCGCGATGCGCCTCCAGTCCGGTACATCACCGTCTGGCCATAGCTCACGAAGGGCGCGTTGAACAGCACAATTTTCCCCGCTATCTTGCTCTTCCCCAAAGCCGCCATCTCTTCAAACGAGGAGACCGCCACCACATCCGCCGTGATGCCTTGCGCACCAGTGCCCACGCTATCGCCCAGGCCCAACATGTGCAGCGAACGGTCGGAAGGACTCACCAGCACGGCGGATTCATGACCCCGCACCCAATGCGGCACCTTCACCGGAATCTTCTGAACATTTTCGAAGCCCGCTTTTTTCATCTCCGCCACCGCCCAATCGATGGCTTTTTCAAGCGACGCCGAACCGCTGACACGGTTGCCGATGCGGTCGCACAAATACTCCAACCGGTCCAGGCCGTCATCATCCTGCTGCGCCATGCGAATTAGCTTGTTGGCCGTATCACGATATTTTTCCGAGACCTGTTGAGCCGGTAGCGCGCACACCACCACGGCGGGGAGAAGCAGCCTGAGCAGTTTTGTCATTTTGACAAGACTAGCAGTTCCTTCAGGTACCCGCCCCAAATTTCCGGCAGCGAATGCGTCCCGTGGCCGCGTGTTGCGGTGGTCGTCGGCAGCAGGATATACCGGCCCCTCTTCACCCTCTTGATCTCGCGTTCCAGTATGCCGAGTTCGGGCGGATTCACCTGATCGTCCGCCGAATTCACGGCAAACAGTGGCGCTGTAATCTTCTCGAGGCCGGCCGAAGGATCGTAATCTTCTGACGCTTCGAACTGATAAAGCAGATCGTTCGCGTCACAAGCGGAACGGCGCGCGCGAATCCAATCGTCGAAGAAGCGGTCAGCTTCGGCGCGAGTGGGTGCTTCGGTCTGCCAATTCAAGGGTGCGCTGACCATGAACATCAATCCATACATGGCTCCCGTCAATCCGCGCGGTTGCCCGCTGTACTCACCTTGCTTCCATTCCGGATCCTCGCGAATCGAATCGATGATCGTGCGGCGAATCATGCGGTTGCGGCCCGCGATGGCAACCGGCGCGCTTGCCAGCGGAAACAACGCGTCCACAAATTGCGGGTAACGCTCACCCCATTCCCAGGTGTGCATGCCGCCCATGGAGGTGCCCATCACCAAACGCAGGTGCTTCACTCCCAACGCCTCAGTCACCAATCGATATTGAGCGGTCACCATATCGGCATAGCGATAACTGGGGAACCGCGCGTGCAGGCCATCGGAGGGCTTGCTGGAATCGCCATGCCCGATGCCATCTGGAAGGATGATGAAATATTTGGCGGCATCGAGAGGTTGTCCCGCACCGAATAGGTTGCCCGCAAAACGCTCAGAGAGAAAGCTGTGTCCGGAACCGCCGGTACCGTGCAAAACCAGCACCGCGTTATTCCCGTTCAGGGTGCCGATGG
>JBBROT010000571.1:0-1884 GCA_038229155.1 Bryobacterales bacterium
GGAAATGCCGATCACTTCGGCCCTGCGGTCACCATATCGGTGATCGATATTCGGGATCGTCTCGATCACCTCAAGCGGCCGCGCTTGCCCGTCAACCCATTCGGGGCGCGGCTGGTGCGCTTTCAATGATAAATAAGCGGTATCTTTTTCCACCATGGCCGCAAGGTATTTTTCCACGACACGATCCGTATCGCCGATGTCCACCATGCGCCCTTGTTCAATCCACATGGTCCGGTCACCGATGGCTTTCACGTCGCCAGCCGCATGCGAGACAAACAGAATTGTGATGCCCCGCGCCCGCAACTCATGCACCTTGCGCATGCACCGGTGGCGGAAATAAAGATCGCCCACCGCCAGCGCTTCATCCACCAGCAACACTTCGGGATCCACATTGATCGCCACCGCAAAAGCCAGACGCACCACCATGCCGCTCGAATAAGTCTTCACGGGCTGGTGGATGAATTCTCCAATCTCCGCGAACTCCTCAATGTCCCGATAGCGCTGGTCGATCTGTTTGGTGGAGAGGCCAAGAATGGCGCCGTTGAGATAGACGTTGTCGCGGCCGCTAAATTCCTGGTTGAAGCCGGCACCTAATTCAAGCAGCGCGGAGACCCGTCCATTGACAGTGACGGTACCGGCGGACGGCCGAAGAATTCCGGCCACCATCTGCATCAGCGTGATCTTTCCCGAACCGTTCTGACCCACAATGCAGAAAGTCTCGCCGCGTTTTATTTCGAAACTGATGTCGCGTAATGCCCAGAAATCTTCGTGGAATTTTTTGCGCTGGAATGTGGCTAACTCTTTGAGCCGGTCACCGGGGCTTGCATAGATGGAGTAGCTCTTCGATACCCGGTCGAATTCGACGGCATTCACATATTTCAGTCTATCTATTTATCATTGTGGAAATGACCGCGCTCGATCTTTCCAGCACCGCAGGCCTGATCGCCATGGGTTTGCTTACGCTCAATATCCTGCTGGGGCTGCTGCTCTCGACGAACTACAATCCCGTTACGCGCTGGCCGCATCGCAAAATCGAGATATTCAAGCTGCACAATTGGACGGGTTACATCGCGCTCGGCGTCGCGTTCCTGCACCCTGTGTTGCTGCTGTTCTCGAGCACCGCGGGCTTCCACGTGCTGGATGTTGTGTTGCCATTCTGGTCCCCGCAACAGCGCAATTACAACCTGCTGGGCGCGCTTGCTTTCTACCTGACGCTGTTCGTCGTGGTGACCAGCTACTTCCGCCCGCGCCTGGGCAATCGCATCTGGAAGAAGTTGCACTTCACGGCCTATGCCGCGGCCGCAGTGTTCTTCACTCACGGCATTCTCATCGATCCGTACTTGAAGAATCAGCCACCGGATTTGCTGGATGGCGAAAAGCTACTGGTGGAGGGCTGTGCGGCTTTGGTGATTTCGGCAACCGTGCTCCGCATTCGGTATCGCAAGCCAAAGCCTGTTCGTTCGTGATAGAAAATGGAACTCCATGGTCATTCGATTTTTGCTCGTATCGCTACTCATCGCATCCGCCTGCGCACAATCCGTACCCGCGTCCGATTGGACCGTTCACTTTATCAATCAATTCCAGATCACGCCGAATATTACGTACCTGACCGCGAATAATTACGAAGCGAAGCTGGATGTCTATAGCAGGCGCGGGGTGACCACGCCTCAGCCGACGCTCATCTGGATTCATGGCGGCGGGTGGACGGGCGGAACGAAGGAGGGAGCTCTGCCCCAGTTCGCGCCCTGGCTTGAGATGGGCTGGCAGGTGGTGAACGTAGAGTACCGGCTGGCCAAAGTTTCGCCCGCGCCCGCCGCCGTAGAAGACTGCCTTTGCGCGCTGCGCTGGGTGGCCGCGAACGCAAAGCAATACAATTTCGACACC
>JBBROT010000572.1:0-1879 GCA_038229155.1 Bryobacterales bacterium
AATTGCCCGGGAGCGGAACCTGCTGCTGCGGGTGAACAATCAGTATCGCTTTATGTCGTTTTACCGGGATACGAAAGAGCGGCTGGATCGCGGCGAGTTCGGGCGGCTGTTCTATCTTCAGGCTTGGCAGAACATGTTTCATCCGCCTGCGAAAGAGACGAACTGGCGGAACCAGTTGAAGCAGTATGTGCTGTATGAGTTCGGCACACACGCTTTGGATTTGGCTTCGTTTTTCTTTGAAGCGCTGCCCACTACAATCAATGCGCACATTCCACACGCGCGCCCGGAGTTCGAGTCCGACGTGCTGGTGCATGCTTCATTGCGATTCCCCGAAGAGCGTTTGGCTGTGTTTTCGTTTAATCGCATCACCCACGCGCCACAAAAATATTTGGAGATGCGGCTCGATTGCGAATTGGCTTCCCTTCGGATTTCACTCGGCGGGGTCGCGCGGTGTTCGGTCGAGTGGTCAGGTCCCGCCGGGCGTCCTGTGGTGAAGGCGGCGCTCTTGAAAGGCGGAGAAGCGCGCGCTGAGGCAGGCGGCAAGAGCCGGGCGTACTCTTCTTCGGCGCGCGGCGAATTTGCTACGGCGACAGCAAGTCACTTACGCTATTTTCTTACTGAGATGAAGAAGCCTGAACGGTCGATTGAGGGCGCAGTGCATGCCCGGGAAATTTTGAAATTGGTTTTCGCGGGTTATGAGAGCGCGCGAACTGGCGAGACGGTACATTTGGGGCCGACGGCGGCCCACGCGGGATGAGCGCGCTCTCGCTTTCCGAACGAAGCCGCGGCTTGGTAAGTGCCCTGAGAGACCAGCGCGTTCCCTTGGGCGTGAAATGCCAGATCTGCGGCGCGCTGCCCGCACCTGGTGTAAACCTGGGTCACCAACCCGTTGGCGATCTCATTCTGCACGCAGCGCAATTGAACGAGCCCGAAGTTTTCTATCCGATGCAGTTGTTCCATTGCCCGGATTGCGGATTATGCCAGCTTGGCTATACGGTTGATCCGGCCGTGGTCTACAAAGATTTCCCGTTCGTCAGCGGCACCACGCAAACGGCCACGCGCCATTTACAGAGCTTGGCGCACCAACTCACGCAGCGGCTTGAGATGGGGCCGGACCACTTCGCAGTCGATATCGGTTCGAATGACGGCACCCTGCTGAAGGCGTATCTTCCCGCTGGCGTAAGGTTCCTGGGCGTCGATCCCGCCGGAGAGCCGGTCCGCATTGCTATCGAACAAGGCATACCCACCCTGCACGCGTTCTTCAATGAGGAAACTGCGGCGCGCATTCGTGAAGAGCATGGGCCGGCGGATGCCATTTCAGCCGCGGGTTGTTTCGCTCACATAGCGGATTTGGCGGGCGTGATGAATGGGGCGAAGCTGCTTTTGAAAAGCGGTGGCATTTTCGCGACTGAGAATCAATATTGGTTGGCCATGGTGGAGCAGAACCATTACGACAACATCTTCCACCAGCATCTGCGCAATTACTCCTTGAAGCCGCTGATCCGGCTGTTCGCGGATTACGGCATGGATGTCTTCGATATCGAAAGGTCGGAGGTGTATGGCGGCTCGATCCGCGTGTTCAGTTGTCATCGCGGCGACCACGCGATCCACCCGCGGGTTGCAGAACTAATGGCCGTGGAAGAAGCTGCACAGCTGTATGAACCTGCGACTAACGAGCGATTCGCTGCAAACACCGAAGCCCAGAGGGCGAGACTGTTCGCGGATGTTTACGCGCGTGTGCAGGCAGAGCAGAAGGTGATCGGTATCGGCGCACCCGCAAAGGCTTCCACCGTCTGCAACTATTGCCGGATCGGGCCGGAACTGGTCAGCTACATCACCGAAGTAAATCCGTTGCGCGTCGGTCGTTTCCTGCCGGGCG
>JBBROT010000573.1:0-1866 GCA_038229155.1 Bryobacterales bacterium
CTGACCGAAGCGTACGGGCCGGTCTGGGGATTCATGTCCGGGTGGGTTTCTTTTTTTGCGGGCTTTTCCGCGCCCATCGCCGCTGCAGCTCTGGCGTTCGCGAATTACGTGGGTTTCTTCTTCCCTGCGTTCAAAACACCTTTCTTCACGGTGGGCGCGGGCGCGTTCACGTTGCGCTTGGGCTGGGCTGAGGTGCTTGCGGCTTCACTGATTGCCGTGTTTACCGTGATTAACTGCTTCGGCGTCCGCCCCGTGGCGCGGCTGCAGAACGCGCTCACCGGCACGAAACTGCTGGTGATTGTTCTGTTTATCGGACTCGGATTTCTGATCGGGCACGGCAGCATGGCGCACTTTCGCGAACACGCCCTCCGTACATCGAACAATAGCCTTCCGGTGCAATTTGTGATCAGTCTGCTGTGGGTGATGGTGGGTTATAGCGGGTGGAATGCGGCGACTTATGTAGCGGAAGAAGTGGAGCAGCCGCGGCGCACTCTGCCGCTCGCCATCGCCGCGGGCACCACTATCGTGACGGCGCTGTACCTGGGGCTGAACCTGATCTTTATCTATGCCACGCCGATAGAGCAGATGAAGGGACAGGTGGCGGTGGGCTCGCAAGCGGCGGTCAATCTCTTCGGCACAGGTATTGCGGATACCTTCGCGGTGTTGATGGCTATCTCTATCACTTCCACCGTGAACGCGATGATCACCATCGGGCCGCGCGTGTACTATGCCATGGCGAAAAATGGAGTCTTCTTCGCTTCCGCCGCACGCGTTCATCCCCGCGTTCGCACGCCGGTGATTGCCATCCTGGCGCAGGGCGCGTGCGCGATGCTGATGACACTGACGCCCTTCCCTGATCTGATTCTGTACATCGGCTTCAGCCTGACCGTCTTCACGGCGCTCTCCGCGGCTTCTGTGTTTCTGTTTCGCCGGCGCCCGCACTGGCAGCAATTGCCCGCCCTGAACTTTGCATGGCCGGTGATTCCGGCGGCGTATGTTCTAGCTTCGGCCGCCATGGCAATCTATGGAATCATCTGGCAGCCGCGGGCTTCGCTCACCGCGATACTCACGGTGGCGCTGGGAGCGCTGATGTACCAATTCACTTCGTCGCGAACCACGCCAGGAACATCCCGTCCGGAGCAACATCCTCCCAGTACGAGATGAATTGGCTCGACACTTCGCGGCAATCGCGGCGCAGCAAGCTCTCCAGTTCTTCGCGCCCAAACCAGCGCTCCCATGCGGGCGTTTGCAAGCGCCCGAAGTGCTCGGCGTTCTTATCGATGATGACAAGGCGGCCGCCGGGCTTCAATACGCGGCACAGTTCGCTCACAGCTAATTCTGTTTCAACTGCATGCTCGAGTGACTCCGTCGCGTAGACGAAATCGAACCGTTCCGGCGGATAGGGGAGCGCGGTCATCATGCCCACTTTCGTTTCGATTCCCACCGGGACAAACTTTAACATCTCGGGCGAGATATCGAGGCCGTGGATCTCAGCATCCGGGAAACGTTCCCGCAACACGCGCGCAAAACGGCCCTTGCCGCAACCCACATCGAGCACCGACTTGCCGTTCAGATTGCCGAACCATTTCAGAATTTCCTGGACATGCAGAATGCGCGCGTCAATGGTTTCGGGGAAGTGTTCGCTGTCGGCGGAGGAGCGGTCGAACTCATCGCGAATTTGCCGCTCCAGAGCGGGCGTCAACTGCCGCGGCGCGCGCCGGAACCAGCAACGCCAGTTCACGCGCGAGTCAGGAAAATGGGCAGGCCTGTCTTATCGGAATAATACGGCCGGAAGCGTTCCACGTTGTACATGCTGGGGATATCCACCTTGCGCGGCCCAAGCTTCGGATCGGGAATGGGCACGGC
>JBBROT010000574.1:0-1855 GCA_038229155.1 Bryobacterales bacterium
ATCCGCCGCGGTCTCGCAACGGTCGGCTTCGTCATCTTCTTCCTCAGACAAGTTTTCCGCGCCGGCTTTTACCACCACATGGCACGTGGTGCAGGCATTGTTGCCCCCGCAGGCATGTTCCAGATGAAATCCATTGTTGATGGCAATATCCAGAAGCGATTCGGGAAGCCCGTGCTCCTGATATGGTAGCTTGCCCGTTTCGAATTCAAACGTCTGATTGGCGGGCAGGAAAGTAACTTTGGGCACTACACTCGATAATAGCCTAAAATCCCATCACCGCATTGCCGATTGAGTAGTAGTGGTAAGCTGAAGCAGCAATGGAATCGCACGCCAGGAGCATAGCGAAAGCGGTAACGTACCGCGTTTTCGGGTCTGCCTCCACGGCGCTCATCGTTTTCTTCTTCACGAAAAATGCGGGAGCCTCACTCGGTGCAGGAATGGCGGATTCAGTAATCAAAATCGGTCTCTACTTCCTTCACGAACGCGTCTGGGACTACGTTTCCTTCGGTCGCCCAAAAGCACAACCCCCGGAATACGAAATCTAGCGGCCTACTTCTCTATCTCTAACCCGGAAGCCTCATAGGCGTGCCAGCCACCGTCCAGCGAAATCACTCCCGTATAACCCATTTTCCCTAGCGCATCGGAAGCCAACGCGGAGCGATACCCGCCCCCGCAATACAGCACCATCGGCGTGGCCTTGTCCGGCACGGTTCGCTCAATATCTCGCTCGATCAATCCCTTGCTAAGGTGCCGGGCACCTTTCGCATGGCCTGCGGCGTACTCGCTTTCTTCACGAACATCGATCACCAGGGGCGGCTTTTCCCGCGCCATCAGCTCGCGATACCCCTCAATATTCGTTTCTTTGATCCGTGTTTTGGCGTCCGTTACCAGTGCCAGAAATGCAGGCGTATGATCCATTCCGCTAATCCTCCCTTGTAATCTGCGCGCCCACGTTCGAAAGCTTCGCTTCAATCTTCTCGTAGCCGCGATCGATGTGATACACCCGGTCGATCACCGTTTCGCCACTTGCCACCAAAGCCGCCAAGACCAGTGAAGCGCTCGCCCGCAGGTCGGAAGCAATCACACCGGCACCGCTAAGCTGCGTGCGGCCTTGGACTATAGCCTGCCGCCCATCGGTGCGAATGTCCGCCCCCATCCTCAGCAATTCCTGCGCATGCATGAACCGGTTCTCGAAAATCGTCTCCACAATGACGGACGTCCCAACCGCTTGTGTCATCAGCGCCATGTACTGTGCCTGCAGGTCGGTCGCAAAGCCCGGATACTCTTCCGTGGTCATATCGATGGCGCGCAACTCGCCCCCGCCGCGAACCCGCAACGTGGAATCGTCCACCTGATCGATGGTGACGCCCGCTTGCCGCATTTTGTCCGTCAACGCGCTCACATGCTCCGGCACGCAGTGCGTAATCTTCACGTCCCCACCCGTGATCGCAGCGGCCACCATGAACGTGCCCGCTTCAATGCGGTCGGCAATGATCACATGCGGCGCGGTCTCCGGCACACCTCTCAACTTATCCACGCCCTGCACGCGGATGGTGGAGGTTCCCGCGCCTTCAATCTTCGCCCCCATCCGGATAAGCAGATTGGCAAGATCCACCACCTCCGGCTCGCGCGCTGCATTTTGGAGTACCGTCTCTCCGCGCGCCAGAACCGCGGCCATCAAGATGTCTTCAGTACCCGTCACCGTAATGCGGTCGAAATGTACTTCCGCACCGTGCAGTCCGTTCGGCGCAACCGCCTCGATGTAGCCGTGCTCTTGATTGACCTTCGCTCCCAGCGCCTCGAGAGCCATCAGATGCAGATTGATGGGGCGGGAACCGATGGCGCAGCCGCCCGG
>JBBROT010000575.1:0-1849 GCA_038229155.1 Bryobacterales bacterium
GGATGAACTGCGGGCCCGCATCCATGCCCAGCATCGCCAGGCGCTCACCACGCAACTCGCCGGCACCGTGAAGCAGAGCGGCACGCGCTTTCTAATGAGCTATCAGTTCAGCGATTACCGGTCCGCCACATCGGGCCATCTGTATTCCACGCAGCCCACACATCCGGAGCCCGGCCTGAACGTCTATCTGCGCCAGCCAATCCCGGCGGTGCCCGGCTTGCCGGGGCGCATGGAAGTGACCGCCGATATGCGGAACATGCTGGCGCAAGGGTACCTGCCTTTCGACCTCCCGGATGGCCGCCGATTGCTGCTGATGAGGACACCGCGCAGTGTTCGCGGCGGGTTGAACTTTACATTCTAGTGTGGCGCGCCTTGCTAGCCGGGGCGCTCGCCGTCCTTTCGCTTTCCTGCCATAAGAAATCCAGGGCGTCGTTCGCCGTTTTGGAGGATGATTTCGTATTCTCCTTGCTGGCCTTTTCCCCGGTCTCAGCTTCCGCGCAAGGCTACCACTCCGACCAGCAGCGCAATTTCGATACCGCCCTCGACGATATGAGCATGCCCGCCATCGACGGGCGGCGTTCGTACCTGAGTGCTTTCCATCTGCGCCTTGCCGAAGTGGACAAACAGACGCTGGCCCCAGAAGATCGCGCCGATTACGACACCATCCAGGACCTGATCGCGAACGAACTGTTCGAGCTCGACATCGCCCAGAGCTGGCGGCACAACCCGGCCCTCTATGTAGAATCCATCGGAGCCGCGCTCTTCAACCCGTACGTGCTGAACTACGCGCCGTCGGCGGAGCGCGCGAAGCACATCATCGCGCGCTTAGAGAAGGTCCCCATATTTCTCGATCAGGCCGGCCGGAACCTGTTTGCCGCGCCTCCCATTTGGATTCAGGTTGCCCGGCAGGAAAACCAGGGCAACGTGGAATTGGTGGATAAGACACTGCGCGCCTTCATTCCGGAGGACCAGCGCGCCGCCTACGATCGCGCCGCGTTGAGCGCTCTGGTGGCGCTGAAATCTTTCGATGCCTTCCTGGCCGAAACGCTGCCTAACAAAGTGAGGGGCGGCAAGGTTCCCGATTGGCGGCTTGGCGAAGACAACTACAAGACCAAGTTCCGGTTCGCTCTCGGCACGGACCAGTCGCCGAATGACGTGCTTGCCGCGGCGGAATCGAACCTGAAGCGCGTGCGTGGTGAAATGCACGTGCTTTCGAAGCAGATCCTGCAGGCGCGCGGCAAGGCACCAGCTAACGATGAAGCGGCCGACATCAAGGCCGCATTGGCTCTGGTGGCCGCGAAACAGTCCACCGTGGGCACCTATTTTTCAGACGCGCGCGGCGATCTGGCGGAAGCCAAGACCTTCGCCGAACAGAAGCGCCTGCTCACGCTGCCCGCGCGCGGCAACCTTCAGGTAATTGAAACGCCCGCCTTCCTGCGCGGCATCTATGCGGTGGGAGGGTTCAATCCGGCACCGGCGCTGCAACCCGAATTGGGCGCGTTTTACTGGATCACTCCCATTCCTCCCACGTGGGAGAAGAGCCGTATCGAATCGAAACTGCGCGAGTACAATTTTTACAACCTGAAGCTGTTGACCATTCACGAAGCCATGCCCGGACACTATGTTCAGTTCGAGTTCGCAAACGACGTGCATCCTAAGACGCGGCGTGTGCTGCGCGGTGTCTGGGGCAATACGCCATACGTGGAAGGCTGGGCGCAATACATCACGCAGGTGATGCTGGACCGCGGTTTCCTCGATGGCGCGCCGGAACTGCGGCTCACGTTCCTGAAGCAGGAATTGCGTGTTGTGGCGAATGCCATCATAGACATCCGGCTCCAGACGAATCGCA
>JBBROT010000576.1:0-1847 GCA_038229155.1 Bryobacterales bacterium
ATCAGCGAAATCTCGGGCCACGATCTGGCCCGGACGCCGGGCGTGAATATCGACGACCGTTTGCGCGAAGTACCCGGCTTCTCTCTGTTCCGGCGAACGTCGAGCGTGGTGGCGAACCCCACCACGCAGGGCGTTTCGCTGCGGGGGATGGGCAGCTCTGGAGCCAGCCGCTCATTGGTTCTTTGGGACGGCACTCCCATGAACGATCCGTTCGGCGGTTGGGTGTATTGGACGCGCTTTCCGCCCGAAGACTTGCGGCGCGTAGAGATTTCGCGAGGCGCTTCCACCAGCGTGTTCGGCGACCAGGCGATGGGCGGCGCCATCGGCTTGTTCAGCCGCGAAGCGGACCGCTTTCATGCTTACGGCGGGTTCGAAGGCGGCACGCAAAGTTCGCGCGATCTCTGGACCGGCGCATCCAACCTGTGGCGCAATTTTGCGCTATCGGCTTCCGCGCGGGCTTACCGGACTGACGGCTACTTCGTTGTGCCCGCGACCGTTCGCGGTGCGGTCGATCAGCAGGCCAACGTGGAATTCGTGACCGGCAATTTTCGCTTCGATACATTCTCCGGAACGCATCGGTTATTCGCTGAACTGAACATGTTGGCCGAAGACCGTGAAAACGGAACGGTGGCCACGCATAATTCGACAGGACTCGGTACCGCGTCGTTACACTTCGTGGAAGGTCTCTCGCACGATGAGTTTTCCTTTCTGGCGTTCCGTTCGCAGGAGCAATATCACAGCACGTTCTCCGCGGTGGCAGCGGGCCGCAATACGGAGCGGCTCACCAGCCGTCAAACCGTTCCGGCAAATGGCAACGGTGCCTACCTGCTCTGGAACCATCACGCCTCCGATTGGAATTTCGCGGCCGGTGCCGATGTGAACCAGAATCGCGGATTCTCCACCGACGCCGTGTTCCCCGCGGGCCGCCGCTTCGGAGGAGGCACCATCCTGCAGCATGGAGAATTCGCGCAGACCGATGTTCGCTGGAAACAGATGCGTTTCTTTCTGGGTGCGCGTCATCAGTACACCGGCCTGGGCAATCAGTTTCTGAATCCTTCAGCCGGACTTGTGTATGCGGTGGGCAACTGGAAATTGCGAGGCTCGGCGTATCGCGCGTTCCGTTCCCCCACGCTGAATGAACTCTATCGGGAGTTCCGCGCCGGCAACACCGTGACGCAAGCGAACGCGGGGCTACAGCCGGAAACGCTATTGGGAGCCGAAGTGGGCGCGGATTATTTGACGGAGAATGGCTCGGTTCGAGTGACGGCGTTCCGGAATGCGCTATCGCACCTGATCACCAACGCCACCATTTCGGTTTCGCCAACGCAGATCGTTCGCCAGCGTCGCAATGGCGCGGATTCGCTCTCGCGCGGCGTGGAGGTGAATGCGATGCATCGCTGGCACGAATGGCGCGCGGAGGCCGGCTATCTCTATGTGGAAAGCCGCTACGCGACCGGCCCGCGCGTGCCGCAGATTCCGAAGCACCAAGGCTCCGCGCAACTGAGCTATGAGCGAGGCCGCACCGATATCTCCGCGGGCGTTCGTGTGTATGGCGTGCAGTATGAAGACGATTTGAACGTGTTTCGTATGGCCGGGTTTGCGTCCGTCCAATTGCTGGCGCGCGAACGGCTGACCGACCAGTTGAGCGTGTCGGTGGCCTTCGAAAATCTGCTCGATCACCAGTACTACACAGGCTTCACACCAACGCCCACCATCGGCGCGCCGCGACAGGTACGCGCGGCGGTGCGCTGGACCAAGTAGAAGCTATAGGTTCAGTTTTGCCAGCCGCTCTCCGGCCGCATCCAGCGTTTCCATCTTCTTGCAGAAGCAAAAGCGCATGCGTTGGG
>JBBROT010000577.1:0-1844 GCA_038229155.1 Bryobacterales bacterium
GCTCTGGATTTCCACGTCGGATTCGATAACGGTGACACCCGATTGGACAATCTTGTGATGCGTGCCGTCGGAGCGCCGCGCGAAGCCAAAGCCATCCCCGCCTAGAACGACGCCGTTTTGCAGAATGACGCGGTGGCCAATCTGGCAGAATTCGCGCACGGTGCTGTGCGAATGCGCGAGAAAATTGTCACCGATTCGCGCGCCGTCGTAGATCACCACATGAGGGTGGAGGACGGCATCGCGCCCGATGACGGCATGTTCCCCGATGGCGCAAAATGCGCCGATGGAGGCACCGGGGCCGATGATTGCGCTGGCGGCAATGGCGGCGGTGGGATGAATTCCGGGGGGCGGTGCGGGCGGCTGATAGAACAGTTGCAGCGCGCGGGCGAAATCGAGATACGGGTTTGAAGAAACTAGCGTGGGAAGGGAAGGAGAGGGGCGGGATGCAACGATGGCGCTGGCCTTGGTGGAGATTACCAGCGGAGCATATTTGGGGTTGGCAAGGAAGGTCAATTCGCCGGGTTGGGCGGCTTCCAAACCTGCAACGCCGGTGATGAGAAGTTCAGGGTCGCCAGAGACGGTGCAGCCAAGCTGGGAGGCGATTTGACCGAGCGTGAAGGGCAACTCCCAATTATCGCTTAGAGCAGCCGAGGTTCAGAGCGCCCGCACTCGCATTCCACGCTGGTGAGGGTGCCGGAAATGTCAGCAAGCCGCAGGACGTGCAGGCCGGAATGCACGTGGCATTCTTCGGCGATCACTTGGCCGCGCGCGTCCAGAAGCTGTTCGAAACAAGGGACGGCGAAGCGTTGCCACAGCCAATCGCGATGATTCTGGGGGATGGGCGAGGAGCAGCTATCGGTGAAGAGCACCACGGCGCGCGCGACGGAAACTGCTGGGTTCAATTGACGAAGCGCCGTGAACGAGCCGGCGATAATTTCGGGGTGAAATGCGCCCACGGAGCCGAATTGCGAAGCGGAAAATACACGAAGATTGCCGCCGGTGAAACGGTGCGAAAGAACCGCGACGCGGGCCGGGTGAGGCAATGGATTTCGAAATTTGGGAGTGGGCTGGAACCGGAAGAGCCGGTTGGCGCGGGGTAGGAAGTCCGCAGGGGAGGCACGGTTAACGCGCCCCCTGGTCATCAGAAGAGGGATTCTCATGTTATAACTGCGGCTTTGAATCAATTGTGCTTCTCAGCACAAAACCTCTCACCGGAATCGAGATTTAGTTCAAATTTCCGACAGCAAGCGTTCGGCGTCGGCGATTTGAGAGTTTAAGGTCCGCAATACTCTAACCACGTCTTCGGATTGCCTGGCGGCCTCGTCCAGACGGTCGCCCTCCACGGCTTCGCGGATGCCCGGCAGCGTCTTAACGCCGTAGCCGGTATAGATGCCCGGAGCATAGATTCTGTGCTTGAACCAATCGCGCCCGGGCAAGCCGGCGGGAAGGGTCATACCGCGCTCCGAATGGAAGAGTAGGCGGTTCAGGGCATCCAACTTGGCCGGCGTTGCCGAGGCGGCTTTCGGCAGGGAGCGCGTATAAGCAATCTCGAAAGAAGCCGCCGACTTGCGGAGGCGGTCGATCTCGGCGCGCAGATCGGTCAGGTTCAGTTGGCCGTTCTTTTCCAGCTTATCGATCTCATCGACATATCCGTTTACCGTGGAGGCGAATCTGCCGAATTCAAACGGCAGCAGAGGCGCATCCGCCAGTCTCATCACCAGGGTCCCGGTGACTTGCGACAGCGTTTTACCGTAAACGAAACTGGAATCGGAAAAATGGCTGTACCAATAGAAGGAATCGTAATCGGAGTGGTAGACGCCGCCGCCACTCTCGCCGCCGAAGCC
>JBBROT010000578.1:0-1803 GCA_038229155.1 Bryobacterales bacterium
CGCCGGCAGATGCGCCCATCGCGCGATGCCTCCTGCACCGGCCACCGCTAGTTGTATCCGTTCCGTGGACGCCGTGACGCCAGGCGTATCAATGCGGCGTTGCACGTTCTGGCTCGCGCTGGCGGCGGGAAGATCAGCCTCGGGGTACTTGAGGACCACCGCGAGACTGCTGCCGCCGGACATGATGGTGGTGTAAGCTTCCGGCGCGCGCTCAAGCGGATACTCGTGCGTGATTAGAGGCTTTACCTGCACGCGGCCCGTAGCGACGGCGCGCAGGAATTCCTCCATGTTGCGGTTCTCGGTCCACCGCACGTAGGAAATCGGATAATCCTGTCCTTTTCCTTCATACGCGGGGTCATAGCTTCCCGGCCCATAGGCCCGCGACATCAGAAGCTGGATCTCTTTCAGGTACATGTCCAACCACGGCAGATTGATCTCCACCGCGCCGACGATCACTATCTTTCCGCGATCGCGGCAGATTTTGAGCGCTTGCTGCGCGGGAATCGGGCTCTTGGCGGCGGCGGCAATGATCACGCAATCCGCGCCCCGGCCGTTCGTCTTCGCAAGAACCGCCTCTTCGACGGACTCCGTTCCCGCGATGCCCGCATCCGCTCCCAATTCGAGAGCCAGCTTCACCCGCTCCGGTCGCAGATCGAGCCCGATCACGACCGCGCCCTGCATCCGTGCCAGTTGCGCGACAAGCTGTCCCACCAAGCCCAGGCCCATCACCGCGACTACATCGCCCAGCCCGAGATTCGCGGTGCGAACCGCGTTCAATGCAATGCTGCCCAGGGTCGCGAACGTAGCCTGATCGAACGGCAGACCTTCCGGAACGCGGGCAATCAGATTGCGGCCGGTCAGGATGGATTCACCGTGACCGGTCCCTTCCCCGCCGTAGGCCACGAAATCGCCGATCTCCAGATCCTTTACCGTGGCGTGTTTTTCCGCCACCACACCGGCGCCGGAATACCCGAGCACCGCATACGCGCTGAACTTTGCCTTTAGTTCTTCGTAAGTGTGAAGTGGACCCTCTACCTTGGCGATGTTGAGAACGGTTTGCAGATGCGACGGATTGTCCTTCACCACCTTCAGCACGTCAGGATGAATGCTGGCCGTTTCCGTACCGCTGCTGATCAAGGAGTAATGCGGCCGGATCAGAACGTGATGCGGCGTCACTACCGGGTCAGGTACTTCGTCTACAACGATGTGCTTAAAACCTTTGCGGAGAACCTGTTTCATGCAACCTGCGATGGTAACAAAAGGGGTTGAGAGTCACCGATGTATACAACGCGCTGAAGGCGTTCACTTCTTTCCCGCATCTGCTGCGTGACCAGCGTGGAGGGAATGGGCTTCGAGAAATAAAAACCCTGCACACAATCGCAGCCCACGGCCGCCAGGCGCTCCACTTGGTCCTTGGTCTCCACTCCCTCCGCCACAACGCTCATGTTGAGTGACCGCGACAAATCCAGAATGGTGCGAATGATCTCAGAGTTCTCACCGCCAACACCCATCTCCCGGATGAACGAGCGATCGATCTTCACGGTATCGAAGGGGAAGCGCTGTAGATAGCTCAGCGAAGAATAGCCAGTGCCGAAGTCGTCGATCTCAAGCCCGACGTGCATCAATTTGAGTCCACGCAACGTAGTCAGCGCGATTTCAGGATCGCCCATTAGCGAACTCTCCGTCACTTCCAGTTTCAGGCACCAGGGATCGAGACCCGTTTCGGAAAGCACCTGCCGCACATCATCCAGCAACCGAGGGTCGCTCAACTGGCGAGCCGAGATATTCACGCTGATGCTGGGA
>JBBROT010000579.1:0-1800 GCA_038229155.1 Bryobacterales bacterium
CGGAGTCCCTTACGGGGTCCGATGCGCACTTCGGCCGGGTTGGAACCGAAGAACGACGGCGAGTCGGAAACCTTTCCATCAACGATCGTGTAGTTCTGCGCCAGGTGATGGCCCTCGATGCGGTAGGCCCAGGTGCCTTTGGCGGAAGGGGTACCGAAGATCGTGATGAAGTAATTATCGGGGTCGCGGCGATTGACTGGTTTGGCGCCTTCGAGGATCAGCAAGACCTGTTCGAGGCTCATAATCGACTGGGCTTTGATCACACCCTGCTGGCTCAGGCCGGCGGCAAGCAGAGCGGTCGCCAGTTCACGCTGAAAGGGCTGCATCGCGCCCAAGGGCATGCCCTTGCGCAGTTCGCGGTCGCCCGGCTTATAGTTCGCGCCGGTCGGCACAAAGTGCCAGCTAAGGCGTTCTTCGTCGTCAAAGGCGTAGGACACCTTTGCCTTCTGGTCGGGCCAGAGTGAATTCAGAAACGCATTGGCGGCCTCGGCCATGACGGAAGAGGGCTCGGCGCGCTTATATGCGGCGATCAATAGGAGGGCAGCGACGCCAACGGCGGCCGTGCGGAACCAGACATGCTTCATGGAGGAATTTTATAACAGTGCTCGGCGAATGTCATTCCTCATCTCCGACGCGCTTGAGCTTACCTAAAATCGACGCGATTTTGTACCGTTCATTGATCGTGTGGTTGTGAGGCTTTAAAAGAGTCGGTGTATACCTTAATTACCCGGACTGGTGTTGCTTCGCGGCGATCCGCGGCTGAAGGCTCTGCGCAAGAAGGTCGGCTTACCGGAGTAGAACGGCACTACGTCTTTAAATTTTGTTGGCGGGCGATGTCGAAGCGCCCTCCGATAAATCGTCATTGTAGTGAGCCACCACGAAGTCGCTCATAACTCTTTCAGGAGAAACGACATGCAATTCACGCTGAGTTCTATTTGAGTCCGGCGGAATTTTCCGCCCGCACCGATCCCGAGAAGCAGGCTGCATTCTGGGGGGCTTTCATGCCCTATATGCAGGCAGTCCGGGACGCCGGCATATTCAAGGGAGGCGCTGGGCTTGAGCCGCCCCACACCGCTACGACGGTAAGGATGATGGATGGAAAGCGATCAGTGCAGGATGGCCCCTACGCGGACACGAAAGAACAGCTGGGAGGCTTATTCATCATCGAGGTGCCCGATCTCGACACGGCGCTCGAGTGGGCGGCGCGCTATCCCGCGGGGCCGCTCGGCGTGGTGGAAGTGCGTCCGAATCTGTCGCGACGAACTGAAGCTGATTGACGCTCAACCAGAAGGAGAAATCAAATGTGCCCAGTATGTTTGGCAAATATGGCGCTGGTTGCCGCCAGCGCAACCTCAACCGCGGGCGTCACCGCGCTCGTCACCAAGAAACTTTTCTCGAAGATGGCCGGTAAGAAAGCCCGGCCCGAAACCGAAATCAAAGGAGAAACACGATGAACCCGGAAACAAGTATGACGAAGATGAACCGCCCGAAGGCCGTGTCGCGGGCGGAGTGGCTGACTGCTCGCAGGGAACTGCTTGCTAAAGAGAAGGAGTCCAGCCGCCAGCGAGACGCGCTCAGCGCTGAGCGGCGCCAGCTCCCGATGGTTGCCGTCGAAAAGGAATACGTCTTCGACGGCCCGAACGGCCGTACCACTCTGGTGGATCTCTTCGGACGCAACCGGCAGTTGCTAACCTATCACTTCATGTTCGATCCGAGTTGGGAAGAGGGCTGCAAGAGCTGCTCGCACTTAATCGACGGAATCGCGGGCAGCGTTGTTCATTTGGCCGCGCGCAATACGTC
>JBBROT010000580.1:0-1794 GCA_038229155.1 Bryobacterales bacterium
CTTCCGGCATGGCGTGCCCGCCGATAGCGATCTGGTGTTCGACGTGCGCTTTCTTCCTAACCCCAACTACATTGCCAAGTTCAAGCACTTGACCGGTAGGCACCCCAGTGTGGCGCGGTACATTCGGAGCTTTCCGCAGACGCAGGAATTCATCGCGCGCATCACAGAATTGCTGACATACCTGATGCCGCATTACGTTCAGGAGGGCAAAAGCTACCTCACCATCGGCTTCGGCTGCACCGGCGGCCATCACCGCTCCGTGATGATTGCCGATCAGATTCGCAAGAACCTGACGCAGGCCGGATATAAAACCAAGGTGTCCCATCGCGACATGACCAAGACGTTATGAACCTGCTGATTACCACCGTGGACGCTTTCACGGATACGCTCTTCGGCGGCAACCCGGCCGCCGTAACCGTACTGTCTGGACCCATGCCGGACACGTGGCTTCAGAGCGTGGCTGCGGAGATGAATCTATCTGAGACGGCGTTTTTAGAAAAGCGCGAGGATGGCGGTTTTGGGCTGCGGTGGTTCACACCGGCTGTGGAAATAGACCTGTGCGGACACGCGACAATCGCTAGCGCTCATGTGCTGTGGCAGACCGGCGCGCTGCCGAAAAATGAAATGGCACACTTTCACACGCGCAGCGGGTTACTCACCGCCACAAAGCGCGCAGACTGGATCGAACTCGATTTTCCCGCCACGCTGGTCACTCCGGCCGAAGCCCCCGCTGGTCTGGTGGAGGCGCTTCAGGTCACACCGAAATTCATCGGACGGAGTAAGTTCGATTACTTGCTCGAAATAGAAGAAGCGGAACTGCACGCGCTGAAACCGGATTTCTCAGCTCTTGCAAAGGTGGCCGCGCGCGGCATCATCGTCACCAGCCGTTCCTCCGACGAGCGGTATCATTTCCTAAGCCGCTTTTTTGCGCCCGCATCCGGTATCGATGAAGACCCCGTCACCGGTTCGGCTCACTGCGCCCTCACCCCATACTGGTCCGGCAAGTTGAACGAATTGGCCATGAGAGCCAGACAGGCTTCGAAACGCTCCGGTGTCGTAAGGGTGGAACTGAAGGGAGATCGCGTCCTGCTGAGCGGGCAGGCGGTCACCGTTTTGACCGCCCAATTCGCCTGCTGATTGACTGTTAGTACAGGTGCGGTCGCACGGTCTTTTCGCGAGACCAAGTGCGGCCCTGAGCAGCTTGCGCCACAAACTTGGCACCCATGCTGTCATCGATTTGCACTACGCCCGAATCCTTTGCGACGCCGGCTTTCTTGAGCAGCACCTGTGCGCCGTCGGTAAAGCCGATCACCTTCAGATGCGAGAACGCGTCCTGTACGAAACCCACCGCAGCGGGTTGCGTGGCAAGCTGCCGGGCAGCTTCTTCCGGCATGGCGAGAACCACAGCATCGAACAAAACAGACGGGCCGCCTGCAAGCTGAAAGTCGGCCACTATGCGGTTGCCGTCGCTATCCTTCGCGCCCGCAACTTTCGGCGCGATGATCTTCAGCTTCGCACCGGCTTTGGTCAGCTCTTTGCGAAGCCCAATCACGAATTGTGCATCGGTGCCGTCCGCTACAAGGCATCCCACCAGACGGCCTTTAAGCGTTGCTTTGGCATTCAACAAAATGCTTAGCGCGGGCGAGGGTGTAAGATCGGTTCGCGCGGGGACCGCAGTGGGCGCTGGCGTAATCGCATCCTCATGCCCCAAACCAAATGCCACCTTCTGGGCGATTTCGGGGTCGACGTTCGCGAGCCGACTCAGCATGCGAGCCCGAACCGCTTCCGTGTCCA
>JBBROT010000581.1:0-1792 GCA_038229155.1 Bryobacterales bacterium
AACTAAGGAAAGCTAGATTACTCGAGCATACCCAATTTTGAAAAAAGTTGCAAATAGTCTGTTATTTTCTTCACCTTTTATTGAGCGAGCAAGACTGCCAAGTGAGCGGAATCGCCAAAAGGAAGGCAAGTAGCGTCTTGAAGATTCTTACGGACTAAACCGGCTAGTACTGTTCCGGGCCCTACTTCGATGAAGCGGTGAATGCCCTCGCTGCCGAAGAGCTGCATAGTGGGCTGCCACAGGACGGGATTCGGGATCTGTTCGAAAAGGCCCTGGCGGGCATCGGCGGAACTGGTAATTTTGGCGGCTCGCCAATTGTTGATGAGCGGCATCGCGAGATCTGAAAATTGCGTGGCGTCGAGCTCTGGTGACAAGAGCGCTTGGGCGGGTTGCATGAGCGGGCAATGGAAGGGCGCGCTAACGGTGAGCAGTTTCGCGCGTTTGGCACCGGCGGCTTTAGCAAGTTCCATCGCGCGCTGGACGGCGTGTGTGTGGCCCGCAATTACGACCTGTTCCGGGCTATTGAAATTGGCCGCGGTGACAATTTCGCCTTCGGCAGCCTGCTGGAGGACAGCTTCCAGCTTGTCGAGCGGCATGTGCAGCAGCGCGGCCATGGCACCTGTGCCCGCCGGGACAGCCTGCTGCATGTACTGGCCGCGGTTGCGAACCAAGCGTAGCGCGTCAGCGAAACGAATGGCACCGGCGGCCACCAGCGCCGAATATTCGCCCAGGCTGTGCCCGGCAACGGCTTGTGGAACCAGCCCGTTTTCGGACAGGACGGCGCATGCGGCGGTGGAGACTGCTACCAGCGCGGGCTGGGTGTTCTCAGTGAGCTTCAACTCTTCCTCGGGTCCTTCGAAACAGAGGCGGGAGAGGGAGAAGCCCAACACGTCATCAGCCTCTTCAAAAACACGGCGCGCCGCGGGGAAGTTTTCGGCAAGCGATTTGCCCATGCCGGCGAATTGGGAACCCTGGCCGGGAAACAGGAAGGCGTACTGGATCATAGACGAACTTGTAGTGTATCGGGGTGGAGGACCTTGATATTATGGTGCCCGATGATGTTCGCTCGATTCGCCGTCGTGGTAACGGTGTGCATCCCGGTTTTTGCGGAAGGAACCGGCGAGTTCGCGCAAACTATTAAACCTGTTCTCTCTGAAAATTGCGCGGCCTGCCACAACCCGAATCGCGCGAAGAACCGGATCGATTTTCTGAAGGCGAACACGGAAGCGGATGTCAGCGCGAACCGTGGTTTGTGGCGTGACGTGGCCGCGCAGTTACGCAATCGCACGATGCCTCCGGTGGAGACCAAGCTCACGGAAGGCGATCGGCTGCGTGTCTCTAACTGGATCGATAACCGGCTTCGCGAGACGGCTTGCGATGGAGGCGAGTACGCGGGCGCGGTGGCTGTGCGCCGGCTCAATCGCCGCGAGTATCACAACACCATTCGCGATCTGATGGGAGTGGATTTCAACGTCTCCGAACTATTCCCAAGCGATGGGACTGGCGGCGCGGGCTTCGATACGAATGGCGAGACGCTTTTTATCCCTCCGATCATGATGGAGCGCTATCTGGAGGCCGCGCAGCAGATTCTGGATCGTGCGATTGTGACTCCGGATCTCTCGGCTGCGTACACGGCGGCGCGAATGATTCCGGCGATTGCCGATGACGCGGCTGCGCGTGAGCTTGCCGTTGGTGGTGAAGTGTCGGTTGCACAATCCATTTATCTGGATGGGAATTACGATGTGCGCGTCACCGTCGGCGGCGCGGAACAGAAGGGCCGGCTGCTGTTGAA
>JBBROT010000582.1:0-1790 GCA_038229155.1 Bryobacterales bacterium
CGACGGATGGCGACACCGTGGTGGAACGCGATTGGGTGGAACGGAATCTGGACAGCTTGCACAAGGGAGCCGATGCCGTGGGCGGAGACATATCGCTCCATCCCGATGGCTACGCGAAGCTTCCCCTGGCTTCCCAGCGCCACTACCGCGAAGACAATTCATATCTGAAAGCGGTCACGCGGCTCGAATCGATACTCGACCCAGACCCTCATGATCCCTGGCCGCGACATCATCATAATTTCGGTGCGAGCCTTGCCTGCACGAACAGCTTGTACACCCGTTTGGGCGGGTTGCCGAAGGCCGATTGCCTGGAAGACGTAGCGTTTGTGAACGCCATGACGCGGGCCGATGCACGGCTGCGCCACAGCCCGGCGGTCAAGGTGGTTACCGCCGCAAGAACGTCAGGCCGCGCGCGGATCGGGCTCGCTTCGCAACTGCGCGAGTGGCATGCTGCTCATGCCGATCCTCTAGTGGATACGGCCGCTTTCCTCACGGATTATTTCGAGTGCCGCGCGCGCATCCGGACGCTGTGGAAGGAGGGCGCGCTGCTGGAAGCCGGCAACTTGCAGGCTCTCGCAACGTTGCTGGATATGGATCGAAAAGCCTTGCAAACGCACATCGAGGACGCCGGCACCTTCGGCAATTTGCTGGAAGCCATGGATCTGCGGGGCCGCATGTGGCGGCGCGCCGACCCGCTTTGCCGCGTAGGGAAACGCAGCCGGGTCACTGAACAGATCAGCTTCCTGATCCGCTCGCTGCTTTCCGCAAAACATCGAGCCGGTAACGCGGCTCCCGGCTTCCGTTCACAGCGGTCCACTCGGGACGCTTTAGAAAGTATTCATGCACCTGATCTCCCGTGGCGGGATAGTCTGGAACAACCGGCGTGAAGTGGACCAGCACCAAGTCCGAACCGGCATCCTGATGGGCGGCTAACTTATCCGCCAGTAGTTCCAACTCGGGCGGCGCAAAATAGTAAGCCACTTCCGACACCAGAATCAAATCGAACATGCCATGCGCGAATTCAGCGGGCACGTTCATGCGGCGAAGCTCTACCCGCGGTAAGTTCGAGCAACGCGCGTGAGCCTGATCGAGCGCGGCTTGCGATACATCGACAGACAAAAGATGTTCGCACCGCTGCGCAAGCTGCTCTGTCAGTACGCCAATGGAGCAGCCGATCTCAAAAGCATGGCGATAGCTTTCGCGAGGCAAACTGCTCAGCGTGTGAGCGTACTTATCGCGCTCGTAAGCGCTTGTTTCGAAGTCCCACGGGTCGCGGCGCGCGGCGTAGACATCGTCGAAGTAACCGGGGCTCATGTGCTCAGCAAGGCCCGGCGTCCCACTTCCGCCAAGGCTTGATCGGGAGCGGGCTGACGCAGATACATGGAGAGATCGCGCAGCCGTTTTTCGAATGGCGCGGGAGCCAGCAGGCCGCGCGCGCCGATTCCTCTGGTGACCAGTTCCATCACATCGAGGCAGATGCGCTCAATCGCCAAGCGTGTCATGTTCGCGACATGGACCATGCGCGCGGTGCCCGATTCATCGGTGGCCCCGAAATTTCGCTCGGCTTCCGCCGCGGCACTGCAGATCCATTGGCGGCCCGATTCGATGGCAATCGCGATCTCGCCGGCGCGGGCTTGTTGATACGGATCGCCAGTGCGTTTCTGGTGCTGAAGGTATTCGACGAAGTCGCTGGCCAAGCGCTCGGCCCCGCCGAATTGGACAGCCGCGAAGCGAATCGCGCCACCGCTAAATGCGGGTTGCCGGTAGTAATCGCCCGCTATGCCCAGGGC
>JBBROT010000583.1:0-1789 GCA_038229155.1 Bryobacterales bacterium
AACAAGCCGGCCTGTAACTCGGGCGTGCCTTCCGTGGTCTCAAAGAATGGCGCGTTGGCCAGCCCATAGCGGTCGCGGACGGTTCGGACACGGTCGCGAATGGTGTCCGTGTAAGCGCCTTTCAAATAAGCGGCGGCACGGTAGCGCTCTTCATAGCGCCTCATCAGATGAGGGAAGTTAGCTTTCAGGAAGGGGAAGAAAATCTTTTGCGCAGAGGGCATCAGGAACAGGATTCCGCCTCCGAAGAAGCTTGCTCCATGATCCTTCGCGGCTTTCGCAAGCCGGTCCAGACTCTTTTCCCCATCGGTGATAAGAGGAAGAATCGGGTTGGGAAAAACACCCACCTGAATGCCCGCGCCAGCCAACTGCCGCACCGCGCCGAGGCGCAACTCCGGGCGCGGCGCGCGAGGTTCCAGCAAACGAGCCAACCTCTCATTCAAGGTGGTGATGGTAACGTTCACGTGGATCTTGTTGTGCTGCTGAATGAGCAGCAGCAGGTCCAGATCGCGCGCCACCAGATCGCTTTTCGTCGTGATGGAGATGGCGCGGCCGCGTTCTTTCGCCAGCACTTCCAGGATGGACTTGGTCAGCCCGAAGCGGCGCTCGGCGGGCTGATAGGGGTCGGTGGCGGTACCGATTGCGATGCCCTCGTGCAGGGGCGTCCGGCGCAGTTCCGCGCGCAGAATATGGGGCAGGTTCGCCTTGGCGTAAATGCGATTTTCAAAAGCTTCTGGCTCTTGGCGCATGAACTCATGCGTATATCGCGCGTAGCAGTATTTGCAGGCGAACTCGCACCCGCGATACGGATTGACGGTCCAGGTGAACGGCATTCCGGGCTTGGTTCGGTTCAGCACACTACGCGCCGGAAGGTTAAAATACTCAACCGTGCGCTTCGCTTCGAGCGACGGGCTTAGGGAGGCAAGCCGCGCGATACCGATCAGGCCCGGCAGGGGAGAATCGCCGAACAGCATGGGATTAGTATTCGCCTTTTGTTCGCCTATGTCAAGCGGCGAATCGCAACACGATAAGATGAACTGCGATGCCCATCGCCGGACGGATTCCTATTGGCCTGAACACCTATTGCTTGCGCGGGATGAAGTGGAACGACGCTCAGTTGCTGGACTATGCGGCTTCTCTGAAACTGGACGCGATTTTTCTGCAGGATTCGCTTGACCCGGCGGCGCAGGAGCCAGACCACTGGAAAGAGGTGAAGGCGCGGGCCGCGCGATTAAGACTGCACCTCGAAACAGGCGGCGGAGCCATCCTGCCGAGGAGCGTGGGGGAAGTCGATCGCTCCGTAGCTCAACTGGCGCACCAGGTGGATCGCGCGAGTGCGATGGGTTCGCCAATTGTGCGCGCGCTGCTGGCGAGCGATCGCGCTCACTTCCCGCCGGGCGCGGTGGAGCAGCATATGGATACGGCGATCCGGGTGCTTCGCGGTGTGCGCACGCGCGCGATGGATGCAGGCGTGAAGATCGCCATCGAGAATCATAAAGATTTGCATGCGTGGGAAACGCGCACCGTGATTGAAACGGCGGGCAAGGAGTTTGTGGGTTCGTATCTGGACACGGGCAACCCGGTATTCATTTTCGAAGACCCCATGACGACGGTGGAGACTCTGGGTCCGCTGGCCGTTACCGTACACCTTCGCGATTCGGTTGTGTATGAGGTGCCGCGCGGCGCCGCTGTGCAGTGGGTCGTGCTGGGCGACGGCGTCAACGATTTTCAGCAGATTGTTGCCAAGGTGCGCGAAGTCTGTCCGCCGGTTCACATTTACATCAAGCCCATC
>JBBROT010000584.1:0-1788 GCA_038229155.1 Bryobacterales bacterium
ACCGATTTGTGAAGCATGAAGCCGCGCGTCCTGATAAGACAGCAATGAGCACGGCGCCACCTCACCCGGCCGGTGGCAAGGCGCATAATTCTAGTAAAGGATCGGCGCAATGCCGTGATGGAAAGTAACACCCGCAAGATCCGCGATCGCACTCAATCGCCGGGCGCAAAGCATACGGCACTGGCTTGCGCGCCCGCAGGGCGTTCAACACAATATCCAGATCGTGTTCCACCGCGCGCGCGCGCCTTGCCCAAACTGACATAGCGGTTATCGATCCGCCCGTTATACACCAGCCTCCCACCCAAAAACACAGCCGCTTCCGGAGTGGTCATGGCGTGCGCCTCACGCGCCAGCTTGCCATCCGCATCGCCCACTGCCGGAATGCGGTAAGCAAACTTGCGGCGGTATTCTTCGCCCTGCGCACTGGTCAACTTCTCCGGCATCACCAGCCGGAATTCCGCTTCCGGATGCACGCTGGCCAGCCGCTGAATCTCCGGCGCATATCTGCTCGAAAGCGGACAATCTGTTCGCAGAAAAATCAACACCAGTATGTGCGCAATCATGGCTTGCCTTCCGTAACCGTGATCGCCTGATTCGCCGCAACCGCCGCGCGCTTATCAATTTGCCCGCTCGGCCAGTGAACTTCTATATCGGCCTTCGCCGCTTTCGCCAGACCGAAATGCACCCGCAAATCGCTCTGCGAAAGGTAGCTGCCCCCGCTGCGTACTTCATCCATCTGCCGGTGGCCGCCTTCCGGTGTGCAGAACACGCGCGCGCCAATGCCGCTGCGGTTGCTCTTCGTGCCAATCGTCTTCACCGCAAGCCAGTTATTCTTCAGCGTGCTTTCGCAGCGCAGCAATTGCGGAAAATCATTCACGCAGTTCACCGCCACGTCCAGATTGCCATCGTTGTTGAAGTCACCAACGGCACATCCGCGGCCCGATACGGTCTCAAGAATTCCCGGCCCCGCTTCTAGGGACACATCGGCGAACTTGCCTTTTCCATCGTTCCGGTACAGCACCTTGCGCTCGCGGTAGCCCGATTCATTGGCATTCTCGGCAACCTCCGGATAAACATGCCCATTGCAGGTCAAAATGTCAGGCCAGCCGTCGTTATCGAAATCGAGAAAGCTGGCACCCCACCCCAGAAACCGCGTATTGCGCCCCAACCCCGATTGGAACGTCATATCTTCAAACGCGCCCTCGCCCAGATTGCGATACAGCGTGGAAGTATCGCCTGCGAAATTGGTCTTGAAAATGGCCAGCTTCCCGTCGCCGTAAATATCGGCCGCGGAGACGCCCATACCGGCTTGCGTCTTACCATCGGGTCCGAACGCCACTCCTGCCTCCACCCCGATGTCGGTGAACGTGCCGTCGCGGTTATTCTTCCAAAGCGCCGACGGGCTGGAATCATCGGCCACGTAAATATCGGGCCATCCATCATTATCGAAATCACCCACCAGGACGCCCAGGCCATAGGTGCCCTGCTTCTTCAGAATGCCGGCCTTCGCCGATACATCGCTAAACGTGCCGTCGCCGTTGTTGTGAAACAGAATGTCCTTCGCACCGGCAAGCCCCGGAGGCCCGCAAGCCACCGTCAGCCCCTTATATAGGCACGGGCCGCTCTCCGGAAGCGGTGCGGTCTTCAAATCGAAATCGATGTAGTTGGCTACGTAAAGATCCAGATGCCCGTCGCGGTCGTAATCCAGAAATGCGCACCCCGTGTTCCAGCGCTGCAGCCCAGTCGTGGTGCGCGTCGTCACCCCGGCCTTCTGCGCCACATCCGTAA
>JBBROT010000585.1:0-1773 GCA_038229155.1 Bryobacterales bacterium
GAATGATGGTGTTCGCAAGCTGCGTTTCGGCGTACGCAACAGTGCCGCGTGCCTGTTCCACTTGGCCGCGTGCTGCGTCAATCTGTTCCTGACGGGGACCGAGCCGGCTTAGCGAATCCGTCTTGATCAGCGAGTTCACGCGCGCTTTCTGGCCATCGAATTTCGCCTGAGCGTCATCGAGCGATTGCTTGGCCACCACGCCATCTTTCGCAAGCAGTCGGGTGCGGTCCAGATTCACGCGTGCGTTTTCAAGATCGGCGCGGGACTGTTCCAGATTTGCGGTGGTGACCTCAATCTCTTCAGGGCGGGAACCGTGCTGCAGTTCTAAGAGGCGGGCCTGCAGATTGGCAAGAGCGCCTTTAGCCTGCTGCACACTTGCGCGATACTCGTCGTCTTCCAAACGAACCAGGGTCTGACCTTCGCGCACATGATCGCCCTTTTCCACGCCGATCCAGCTCACCTTGCCGACTACTTTGGCCGCAACTTCGATCTTGTGATGGGCCACGATGTACCCGGTTGCATTCAGAATGACTTCACCCTGAGCCGCGGCGCTACCGGGATTCGAAGCTGTGACCCGCACAGTTTCCACTTCCGTTGCCGCGTTCAGTTTGCTGTACGCAAATCTGGCTATACCCAGAAGGGCGAACAGAAGCACGCCGGAGATGATCCACCGGGTGGCCCACTTACTCTGCTGCGGAGCGCGGCTTGTTCGGTCGATACGTAAGCTTTTTAATTCCGATTCCATGCTGATGTTCCCAGGTCTCTAGATGCTTTTAAACGCTGCGTAAAGCCACAAGAATTTCTTTCTTCGCCGCGGCGCGCGCAGGAAAGAATCCGCCTACCGCGCCAAGCAGCATGGCAAACAGGACGCCGCTCAGCATGATCATCGGGCTGACAGTCAGGCTGAAGGATGTTTCGCTAAATGTGGTGAAGTTGCCGATACCCGTGGTGAAGCCATTTAAGGGAAGTACCAGCAGGCAACCGATTATTCCGCCCAGCCCCGCCAGCAAGACGGATTCCGCAAAAAAGCTAAGCAGGATGCTGCCCTGGCTGAAACCGAGAACCCGGAGCGTGCCGATCTCCTTCGCTCGCCGGGCGATCGCCGCATACATGGTGTTGGTCGCTGCGAAACTGCTGCCCACCGCCATAATCAATGCAATGAATGTGCCCAGAAACTGGATGGGTGCCGCGGAACTGGTTTGCTTATCGTAGTAGGTAGTTTCGAGCAGCGGATCCACATTCAGGCGCTGGTCTGCCGCCAGATTCTTAATCAACGCATCGGCTGCTACTTCGTCAGTGGCGCGAAGTAGGGCGGAGCTCAAAAATTCGGTTCGGTCGAAATCGGAGGAGACCTGGTTAAGATCGCCAAGAATTTCGCTATTGACGGCGCTCTGCCCACCGGACATGACGCCAACCACTTCCCATTCCCCCCGGCCAAAGCGAATCTTGCCGCCCATGCGGGCTGCGGGAAAACGCTTTGAGATACTCTCCCCGACAACCACTTCCCGGCGGCCCTCCGTAAACCAGCGGCCAGTGACCAGCTTCAGCTTTCTCATCTCAATACCGATCGGGCTTAAGCCGCGCAAGTTCACGTTGATACCGTCCGGTGCATCGACGCTAGCAAGATTGATCACGCTCACCATTTCGAGCGAAACTTCCGGCTGCCCTGCCTGGTCTCGCGCTATGCCTGGCTTAAACTTAAGTACCTGAAAATCCTGACGGCCCAAAGAACTGGTCAGTTCGGCTGTCGACCCTTTTCGCAGCACCATCACA
>JBBROT010000586.1:0-1768 GCA_038229155.1 Bryobacterales bacterium
GCTTCATCGCTTGGCGGAAGAAGTGTTTCGCAGCATTCACATCCCGCCTCTCGCTGAGATAAAAATCGACCGTTCGCCCGACTTTATCCACGGCCCGATATAGATAGGTCCACCGGCTCTTCACCCCTATATACGTCTCGTTACATCGCCACGAACCGCCAACGGCCTGCGCATACCGGCCCCAGCGCTTCTCAAATTCCGGCACGTAGAGCTGCACCTAACGCAGAATCGTCGTGGGCACGAACACCATCCGCGCTCCGCCATCATTTCCACGAGGTCACGTGTGCTCAGCTTGTACCGCAAATACCATCGAACGCACAAAACGATGATTCTTGATCGAACTGCCGACCCTTGAACAGATCGTCAACGGATGCCGTCGAAGTCATTCCCGTGCTTATCCGATACTCCGCGAGTTTGCACCAGAGCCCATACTGAGCTGGAAAGCGTCATCGCGGTGATACACGCGCCAGGACGACCGCGGATATCGCCAACAGCACACCAGCGATTTCAAGCGATCCGCCAATGCCGATGGTCGACTTCAGAGCCCCGGCGCCTGCGGCAACCACTCCGCCGGTAAACGGTCCGATGAAGTTGAATACGCCGAAGCCGGTGGCGCGGAGATTCTCGGGGGCGATCTGGCACAAAGCGGGCATGCAATTGGAATCGTAGATACCGCGGCCGAGTCCGAAGACAACCATGCCTGCCATGAGCATCGTAACCGACGATGTGAATCCCGAGAGGAAAAGAAAGGGCGCGGCAAACGCCAATCCGGCGGCTTGTGTAAGAAGCCGGCCGCGCGGATTTTGGGACGCCCAACGGTCAGCCACGAATCCCCCCAGCAGAATGCCGGAGAAACTGCCCACCTGCAAGTAAAACGTCGCGGTGAAGCCCGCTTCCGCCAGATTCATCTTGAAGCGTTCGTAAAGATACAGAGGCAGCCATGTATATACGATCCAGTTGCCGACTGAAATCGATGCAAAAGTAACAAACATGGACTTGTACCCGGGCAGTCTCCAGACGGCGCGAAGTGCGGAAAGAAAGCTCTGTTGGCTGGCGGGCGCCGCCCGGTTCGTGACGTCCGTGGTGTCCTTTCGATCCTTCAACGAGAATCCCAGAATCACCGAGTACACGATGCCAACCCCGCCTAAAATCAGAAACGCCGCGCGCCATCCATATTTGGCGCCCATCCATCCGCCCAGCGCCCCGCCGATCACCATGCCAACGTACCCGCCCGAGTAGTGCAGGCCGGTGGCTTTCGCGCGGGTCTTCTCCGAGTGCCACGCCGCAATCAGCGCGAGTCCTGCGGGCAGGTAACAAGCTTCGCTGATGCCCATGAGCGCCCGCGCAGCCAGCAGTTCCGGAAGCGTGCGCGCCTGTCCCGTAAGCCAGGTGACCGCCGACCACACCGCCAGGCTGATAACGATCATGCGCTTGTAGCCGAACCGGTCTGCGAAATAGCCTGCGAATGGACCGGCGAAAGCGTACACCCAGAGGAACGCGGTGCTGACTAAGCCGAGTTCAATGGAACTGAGCTTCAGCTCGGCTTGAAGCAGCGGAAATACCGAAAAGATGACTTGGCGATCGAGATAGTTTAATAGCCAGACGCACCACAGCAGCGCGACGCACACCCACGCGAAAGGGGGCGTGATCGCGCGCGACTGACCTGTCACGCGAAGCCGGCCTGTTCCATAGCACCTCGAAGCTGGTGCGATTCATCCGCGGTGAGAGCTCGCGACGTAAGCGACGGTCCACAGGGTATGCCGCGCCA
>JBBROT010000587.1:0-1761 GCA_038229155.1 Bryobacterales bacterium
ACGTTTTCGAAAAATTGCCATGTTTCGCGGGCGCATCGTTCCCAGCGAAAGTGCTCGGCGTGAGCCCTGGCGCGCGTTTGCAGGTCCTGACGGAGAGTGGGGGAGAGCAGCAGCCGTTCCAATGCAGCCTTGATTTCGGCGGTGCTTTTGGGGTCGATCAATTCCGCCGCGCCACCGGTTACCTCTGGGAGCGATGACACGTGGGACGTGAGAACTGCAACGTTCGCCGCCATGGCCTGGGCCACGGGAAACCCGAAACCTTCATACAGAGAGGGAGAGGCGAACACTGTCGCGCCGGCTGTGAGAGCCGGAAGCAGCGCCTCCGCCACATACCCCAACGTACGCACTCCTTTCGGCTTCGAAGCGAGACGCGCCGTCGTTTGCTCACTGCCCCATCCGCTCAGCCCGGAAATCACCAGGTCGTAGGTGTCACGCAGATCGGCGGGAAGCTGTTCATACGCGTCCAGAAGACGGTCCAGATTCTTGCGCGGTTCAATGGTGCTCACGAAGAGAATGTACGGCTTCGTCAAGCCAAGCGCCGCGCGGGCAGCACTGATTGACTCCGGTGGCGGATCGAAATATTCAGCGGCAACGCCGTGGGCAATTTTCCGTATGCGGTCGGGCGGCAACTTGAGCCACTGAATGGCATCGAGGCGGGTGGATTCGCTGGGCACGATGATGGCGTCGCACCGGCTCACAATCCGGTCCGCCCAACGCCGGTCATTCAAAATGTTCCCTTGCGTGTGCAGTTCAGGATGGGTCCAGGTGGTGACGTCCTGAACGGTGGTAGTCAGCTTTGTATTGCGCGGCGGGTTACGCACCTGGTTCGACGCGTGAAACAGATCGTACCGTTTCGAAAACAGATCGGTGCCCAGCAGATCGAGAACCGGATTGTGGTCTGTGTTGGAAAACAGCAGCAGCGCGAACCGCCACGCCGTGGGCAGCGTGCCGAGTACTGAACCGTCATGGTTCAGATGGTCCACCGCGTCGAGAAACGGAAAGGAACCGATACTCCCGGGGGGAGTCAATCGCCGCAAGTGACGGTGCAACTGAAAGTGGTAAGCCTTCACTCCCGCGCTTCGCACCAGAAAAGGAAAGCAATCCAGACAGACTCGCATTTATTTTTGGGCAGCCTCGGTGAGCGCGGCCAGGGTGGCGTGGGCGGCCGATTTCCAACTGAATTGCTGGGCGCGCGCAGAGCCGGCTTCGCGCAGGCGCTCTCTTTCCTTGTCGTCGAAGGCCAGGGTTTCCAGGCAGCCCGCCAGTTGATCCTTGTCGTCCGGATCGAACAATAAAGCCGCGCCGCCCGCAATTCCAGCCATGGGCTCTAGCTTGGCACAGGCCGTGGGCAGCCCAGCTGCCATCGCCTCTAAAATGGGCATGCCGAAACCCTCGAATCGTGAGGGGTACACGAAGGCGCGCGCGGTGGCGAACAGTGTGTAAAGATCTTCGCGCGGAATCCACCCGGTAAACCTGACCCGGTCGGCAAGACCGAGCGACGCGCATAAACTTTCCAGGGCGTCCGCGTGGAAACCTTTCAGCCCCGCAATCACCAGGCCGTATTCGGGATGGCGCGCGGCGAATGGGGCAAACGCGTAGAGCAGGTTGCCCAGATTCTTGTGCGGATGAAGGGTGGAAATCGCCAGCAGAAACGGATGGGCCAGCACGATGGAGGGAAGCGCGAAGAGCGCTCGATCCACGCCATGCTGCACGACATGCACCTTGCTTGCGGGGAGCTTGTAGAAGCGATGCAAGTCGGCG
>JBBROT010000588.1:0-1742 GCA_038229155.1 Bryobacterales bacterium
GATTTCGGTTTTATCGACCGATTGCCGCGTTTAGCGGTGGTGCAGGCCGCTGGATCCGCGCCATTCTACGATTTCATGCACGTGGGCGGAGACTTCGAAAGCGTCGCGCACCCGGAGACGCTGGCCACCGCGATTAAGATAGGCGATCCGATTTCATGGCCCAAGGCGATGCGCGAGATTCGAGCCGCCAACGGGGTGGTAGAGAAGGCCTCCGAACAAGAGATCGCAGACGCCAAAGCGGTGATCGGCAAAGCGGGCATTGGATGCGAACCCGCCTCAGCCGCCACGCTGGCAGGGATTCGAAAGCTAACCGCGGCTGGAACCATGCATCGGGATGCCGACGTAATAGCGGTCTTGACGGGCAATGTTTTGAAGGATCCGGATTACATTTATCAGTACCACACCGGTCAACTGAAATCGCCTTCGGGAGAGCTGATTCACTCCACGTTTGGCAATCGGCCCGAGGTTCTCCCGAACGATCCGGACCGGATCGCAGCCATGCTGGAAAACCGGTAGAACTACCGGCGCTGCTGAGCGCCTCCGCCACCTCGCGGGGCCACCCGCTGCGCTACGGCATTATCCTTAGTTTCGCCAAACCTCAACCCGCGGGCTTCGCCAGTAGACCGGTCACGCATCACATTCACGCCGTCCACGGTGACGCCGGCCGGGGCGAAGAAATTCTCCACGTCGGCTTCAGTAGCCGAGTAGGGCAGAACCCCGGAGGCAGAATTGCAAGCGTTGATTAGAGGAATGAGAGAGGGTACGGCGGGGCAGAAAACTGGCACTCCTGATTTCTTCTTCATTTTGCCAGAAATGCTGATAGTATGATCCCACCCGGGGGACCGCATGTTTCGAACACTTTGTTTCTTATCCCTGTTGGCCGCGGCCTTGCATGCCCAGACCAACACTGCCGTGATTCGCGGCGTAGTGACGGACCCCGCAGGGGCCAACATTGCCTCCGCGAAGGTGACCGCGACCAGCAGCCAGACTGCCGTAGTGTATTCGGCAACCACCAACGAAACCGGACTGTACCTGATTCCGGACGTTCCCGCGGGACAATACGCCATCACGGTGGAGCATCCGGGATTCCGCCGCTCTCTACGGGAGTCGGTTGCCGTGACCACCGGCGCAACGCTCTCGCTCGACATCAAGCTGGAACTGGGCGAACTGAGCCAATCGGTGACGGTGAGCGGCGAAGCTTCGCTGGTGCAAAGTTCCACCTCCGGCATCGACCAGTTGATTGAAGCCAAGAGCATCGCGAATATCCCCTTGGGCGACAGGCGTACGATGAACGTGATTCAGTTAAGCGGCGCCGCCGTGTTCACCGGTTACGACAACGGCCAAAAGCCGAATTTCTCGCTGGCGGGCGGACGCGCGCAGAGCCAGATGTTTTGGATTGACGGGGCTAGCGGCCAGAACATGCGGCTGGGCATCGGCCAACTGGATACGGACCCCCCCATTGAATTGATCGACGAGATCAAGGTGCTGAGCAACAATTACGCGGCGGAATTCGGAGGCTCGAACGGCGGAGTAATTATCGAAACCACGAAGAGCGGTTCGAACCGCTTCCACGGAAGCGCGCTGGAATACCTGCGTAACGATCTGCTGGACGCGCCCGGTTTCTTCGCGCCGGTCGTAAATGGCGCTAAGGTGATACCGAAGCTGCGCTACAACCTGTTCGGCGCAACGGTTGGCGGACCCATCCGAAGGAACAAGACGCACTATTTCGTGGGCATCGAGGA
>JBBROT010000589.1:0-1742 GCA_038229155.1 Bryobacterales bacterium
GGTTCGAGTCCGACCAGCCGCACCATTTCCGGTTTGTTCAGACCTCAACACCTCCAAACCTTTCGCACGACTCCCGCTTCTCGAGATGAATGGCATCGCCCAGTCAGCATATTGATCATCTGTTCCAATCGAAGATGAATGCAGTATTTGGCGATTGTACTTAGGTCACGCTGCCCAGCGCGGCTGCCCCAAAAGTGAGTGCGGACGGTAGGCTGGAAGAAGCATACCGCCATGGACAAAAAACCCAACGAACGGCGCGGCCACCCGCGCGTTTATGCGCCGAAGGGAATGTTTGTGGCCTGGCGCGCCGGTACCCAGCAGGGTGTGTCGCGCATGGGCACCATGGCCATGGGCGGGCTGTTTCTGCACACTCCCGACCCTCCCGAGAAAGGCGCAACACTGGAATTGCTATTCGATATCGCGACGGGCGCGGAAGTGCGGGCGCGAGCGGTGGTGCGCAATTCGCGGCCGGGCAAGGGCATGGGTGTGAAGTTCGTGCACATGCGCTCGGAAGACCGGTCGCGGTTGAATCAATTCCTGAAAGCGCAAATCCAAGCGGGGAATCTTCAGCCAGAGCCACCTGCCGGAAATGGCAGCGGCGCTGGCGCGGAAAAGGACCAGCCAAATGCCAAGACTGCTGCTCCTGGTCCTGCTAGAAGCGGGATTTCGCCGGAGCAGCGCGCGGCGATTGCCGCTGATCGGGCGAAAACGGCGACTGCGGTGGAGGCGCCGGTTGGACCGGTGACTGAGGCGCCGGCGGAATCGCCGAGCGGGCCAACGGCGAGATCTTCCAGCGGGCAGCCGGCCAGCCCGGCGGCCAGACGAGACGATTCGGCTACAGAAGAGGAGTTGCGGCGGTATCTGGCGCTTTCGGAGAAGAGCAACTACTACCAACTGCTGGGAATGAACGTCGATTCCAGCAAAAACGAAATCAGGGAAGCGTTTTACATCCTGGCGCGAAAATTTCATCCCGACCGGCACATGGACAATCGTGAATGGGCCGCACCGCTGCAACAGTTAATGGGCGCCATCACGGAAGCGTATAAGGTGTTGAGCGACGAAAAGAAGCGCGGGAACTACGACCGGAAGCAGATGCTGTCTCGAACCCGCACGGAAACGGAAGAGTCGCTGGACGAGTGTTCGAAGCTGGCGGCGAACTGCCATCGCGACGACAATTTTGAGGGCGCAATTTTCTGGTTGCGCAAGTGCGTGAACCAGGCGCCGGACGTGGCCACGTATCACGCCTCGCTGGCCGGGAGCCTGATGATGCAGACCCACCGCCGGCGCGAAGCAGTGCAGCACTTCGAGAAAGCCATCGAGCTGGATCCTTGGAATGCCGGCCCGTTTCTGAAATTCGCCGAACTGCACGAGGCCATGCAATTGCCGTGGCGCGCGGAGCCGCTGTATCACAAGGTACTGCAGATCGATCCCAAGAATTTCCTGGCGAAGCAGGGGCTGGCAAGAATCAGGCTGGCGGAGAAAAAGAATGAAATGGCGAAGCCGTCTAAGGTGTCAAAGATGGCGGGAATCTTCAGTAAGAAGTAGTTTTACGGTTGTCGCGGGAAACGCGCGCAAAATCTCCCTTTCAATAGATTGCCGTAGAACTGCCTTTCTAAATTCGGGGGGCGTGTAGATAATTGCTGTTCATCTATTTTCAACGAACCGCCGATACCGGCGGACCGCAGCGAGGAAAATTGTCATGGCGAATGTGAGCACCAAAAAAGGCGTGATCGGGATTCTGA
>JBBROT010000590.1:0-1726 GCA_038229155.1 Bryobacterales bacterium
AAATCTTCGGCGGTCTTCACGATGCCGGTTCCGAAATACATCTGCCAGTAGCGATTCACCGCAACCCGCGCAGTGAGCGGATTCGCCGGATCCACCAGCCACTTCGCGAGGCCCAGCCGATTGTTCGGAGCGTCCTGCGGAAGCCCTGGCAGCGCCGCAGGGACGCCGCGCACAACCGGATCGCCGGGGTGGTCGTAGGCACCCCGCTTCAGCAGGAAAGTCTCGCGCGGCTTTGGCAATTCCTGCATCACCATCACAGTGGGGATCGAGTCCTGAAAGCGGGCGCGGTCTTCGCGCTGCGCCTGAATGGCATTCCACTCGGGAAAAGTGTCGAGCCACGCCCGGCGAATCTTGTCGGCCTGCGCCACCGTGCGATTCGCAGGTGCAGTCGCAGCGATCCCGGCCAGCGTGTCCGGCACGGCCAGCAACGCGATGTCGGCGGCCGGCAGGTCCGTTTTGTAAATGTGCACATCGCCCACCGAACCCTGAAAACCATCACCGATCTTCAGCGGTTCCTTCACCGCGAAGGTCTGGTTCATCAAGTCCAGATTGACCTTCAGCGACTGCAGCGCACCATCCACGTAAATCTTCAAGCCTTCCGCGTAACGAGACCCATCCCAGGTCACCGCAACATGGTGCGGCTTGTTAAGTTCCACGGCGTCGCGGGTCTCCACGCGAATCGCATCATCCAGCCAGCGCAGAATCAGGTTTACATGAATCCGGCCGTCTTTCAAAATCACCTGATAACCGGGCCCGTCCACGGCATCTTTCATCTTTGCGAAAATAGTGGCGAAAACACTGCCGTCCGGCGTCTGCGGCGTGATGCGCGCGGCCAGCGTGAACCGGTCTAAGAAACCAAAGTTCCCTTCATTCGCCGCGTCCAGCAATCGCGGACTAAACCAGTTCGCTCCCGGCGCGATCTTTGCTTCCCACTCGCGCTGCCCCTGCGGCTTGAAGCGTTTCTCTGCATCTGCAATCGCCGCGTCCAGACGGTTCACTTCCGTCTGCTGTACGGCGGTTGGCGCCTTCATCAGCGGCGGCGAATTGCCATACTTCTGCGCATTGCCCCGCTCAGGAATGTTATTGAAGTAAGCAAACAACTGATAATATTCGCGCTGCGCAATCGGATCGTATTTGTGATCATGGCACCGCGCGCAGCCCACTGTAAGCCCCAGAAACACTGTGGAAGTAGTATCCACGCGGTCCATCACATATTCGACCGCATACTCTTCCGGGACAATCCCGCCCTCACCATTGCCGCGATGGTTCCGGTTAAAACCCGACGCGATTCGCTGATCGGGCGTGGCATTGGGTAACAAATCACCGGCCAGTTGCTCAACCGTGAACTGATCGTAAGGCTTGTTGGAGTTCAATGCCTGAATAACCCAGTCGCGCCAGCGCCACATATAGCGTTCGCCGTCCGTCTGGTAGCCGTTAGTGTCGGCATAGCGCGCCGCATCCAGCCAGCGCACGGCCATGCGCTCACCGTAACGCGGGGAGACCAGCAAACGGTCCACCAACTTTTCGTATGCTCCAGGCGCAGTGTCGCGCGCGAAAGCATCCACTTCCTGCAGTGTTGGCGGCAGGCCGGTCAGGTCGAAGGTTACCCTTCGAAGCAGCGCCGCGCGATCCGCTTCCCGTGAAAGACGCAGGCCTTCGCGCTGCAATCGGGCCTGAATGAAATGATCAATTGGATTTGCTCCTGTCGGCACGGCAGGCCGCACGG
>JBBROT010000591.1:0-1702 GCA_038229155.1 Bryobacterales bacterium
CGTGGTTCCGAAAACGTTATGGTCACGTAACACGCAGGCCGATGCGCTAAACCGTGTGCCGCTCGCGTTCAATTGTTACGTAGTGGAGACGGGGCGCAACACCGTGTTGATTGAAACCGGGGGCGGGCATACTTTCTCCGCCGCCATGCGTGAGCGGATGAATCTTCCACCGCTGCGCCCGTTGCCGGAACTGCTGGCGGGCTTCCGGATCGATACGGTGATCAATACGCACCTGCATTGGGACCACTGTTCCGGGAACATGTTGGATGGCTCGCCTGCTTTGCCGGAAGCGCGGTATTTCGCCAGCGCCGGGGAATACGAGTACGCGCACCAGCGCAACATCCGGGACGCAGTTAGCTATATCGACGCAAATTACGATCCGCTTGTGGGGTCCTGCCGCATGGAGTTGATTGAGCACGCGGGCGAGATTGTTCCGGGAATTACCGTGGAAAACGCGCCGGGGCACAATCGCGACATGCTGGTGGTGAAAGCGCATTCGGAAGGAGAGACTTTCTGCATGCTGTCAGACCTTGTGCCGACCGCGGAACATCTGAAACCCACGTGGTTGGCCGCGTTCGATTTGTACCCTCTCACCGCGATTGAAACCAAAACGCAGTTGCTCACCGAAGCTGCGCAAAATGGCTGGTGGTGTGGCTTCGGCCATGACATGCACCACGCGTTCGCCACCGTGAACGAAAACTTCCAATTGAAAGAGACCCGAACTCTATGACGCTTCCGCCATTTCAGAATGAGCCGTACCTCGATTACAACCTGCCGCAGAATCGCGAAGCCATGCTGGATCAGGTGCGGCGTCTGCGCGCGAAGTTGGGGGGCGATCATCCTCTCTTGATTGCAGGTGAGCGCATCTTTACGGAAGACAAGCACCGGTCGGTGAACCCTTCGAACCCGTCAGAGCTCATTGGCACCGTCGCGAAAGCCAGCCCCGAGCAGGCCACGCAGGCGATAGAAGCGGCGTACGCCTACTTTTCGGAATGGTCTCGAACAGACCCGTTGGAGCGCGTGAAGATGCTGGTGCACGCGGCGGAATTGTTGCGCGAACGCAAGCTCCATTTCAACGCGTGGTTGTGCTTGGAATCCGGCAAGACCTTTGCGGAAGCGGAAGGCGAAACTGCGGAAGCGATCGATTTTTGCGAATACTACGCGCGCGAAATGGTGCGGCTCTCAGGCGCGCAGGATGTGTTGCAGCTTCCCGGCGAGCGCGATGAAATGCGGTACCTTCCCTTGGGCGTGGGCGTGGTGATTCCGCCGTGGAATTTTCCGCTCGCCATCCTGACCGGCATGACGGTGGCCGCGCTGGTGACCGGCAATACGGTGGTGCTCAAGCCTTCCAGCGAAACGCCCATCATGGCGGCGGCGCTGTGCGAACTGCTGCTGGAAGCAGGGTTCCCGGCGAAATCTTTCCAATTCGTGCCGGGCAGCGGATCGCTGATTGGCGATCTGCTGGTGCAGCACCCGAAGACGCGCTTTGTGGCTTTCACGGGTTCGCGCGATGTGGGGCTGCGGATTAATGAACTGGCCGCAAAGCCGCAGCCGGGGCAGATTTGGATCAAGCGCGTTGTCGCGGAAATGGGTGGCAAGGACGCGATCATCGTGGATGGCGAATCGGATTTCGACCGCGCCGTAGATGGCGTTTTCGCCTCCGCCTTTGGGTATCAGGGCCAGAAGTGTTCGGCCTGTTCGC
>JBBROT010000592.1:0-1685 GCA_038229155.1 Bryobacterales bacterium
AAGCAATTGGCGGGCGATGTCGTGGCGCAACAGGCGCTCCGGTTCCTGCTGGAGACCGGCGGGGCAGTGGCAGTAGGGGAGGAACTGGTCCTTGGAGCAGAAGCGTACAACGCCGCGCTTGCGGAGATTGTAACATCGCTGAAGAAGCGGGGATCGGCGACGGTAAGCGATCTTCGTCAACTTCTCGGGACCACGCGCAGAGTAATATTGCCATTGTTGGAGAAGCTGGATCGCGAGGGAATTACGGTGCGAAATGGGGATTTGCGGTCGTTGGGGAAACGAGCATAGCTAAACGACGCGAGACCAACTACAAAATGTCCATGCGCTCTCATTTCCTACCGATCACGTTCGGATTGCTCTGGATGGCAGGATGTCAAAATCAGCAGAGCCGGCCCATGGAGGTTACGACGAGGCCGGCGATTGCACGGGCGCCGCGGAAATTTCAAATGACATACACCGCAACGGTGGGAGAGGTGCCGGCCGGTGTTAAACGGATGGACCTTTGGCTGCCTGTGCCTGGATCCTCCGATGCTCAACAGGTGTTTGAGCGGACTGTCGAAACAGGTCTGCCGTATGCGTACGAAAATGAGACGGTCTATGGCGGGCGGGTGTTGCACGTGTGGTCAGATGCGCCCGGACCGGCGCGGGTGGTGGTGAAAATTGAAGCGGCGCGATCTGAATATCACGGATGGGACAGGGTGTTCGGCGATGAAGCCCCGAAGCCAAGATTTCTTGAGCCGGACAAATTGGGAATTGTCGATGATCGTATTCGCAAGATCGCCGCGGCGGTGACGGCCGGCCATAACGACGTCGAGGGCAAGGCGCGGGCCATTTATGACTATGTGATTCAGCACATGGCTTATGACAAGACCACGCCGGGCTGGGGCCGGGGCGATACGGCGCGGGCGTGCGAGGTGGGGAAGGGAAACTGCACGGATTTTCATTCGTTGTTTATTTCCCTGGCGCGGGCTTCGAATATTCCCGCGAAGTTTGAGATTGGTGCTTCGTTGCCGGGCGACAAGACGGAAGGAGCCGTCGATGGATATCACTGCTGGGCGCAGTATTGGGATGGCGCCCGTGGATGGGTTCCGGTCGATGCTTCGGAGGCCTGGAAGCATCCGGAGAAGCGCGACTATTTTTTTGGGACGCTGGACGTCAACCGGATTCAGTTCAGCCGAGGCCGCGATCTGACGTTTCCGGGAATGCATGGCGAGCCGGTAAATTTTCTGATCAACCCCTATCTCGAGTTGGACGGGGTGCCCTCGACGGCGGTCACGAAGACGCTGGAGTTTCGGGATGAGAAGGGGAGTTGAGCCGTAAAGGTCGGTCTTACAGTCGTTAAGGCGCATTCTTATTGTCCAGGTGAACGCCAGGGGGTGGCGGCAACGTATTCAAACGTAAGCTACTACCCTAAAATGCCGTTGATCCCTTTGGGAATCGGATGGAGAGTGTGGCCGGCGGATGATGTAAGCCGCTGGCCGGAGAGGGATAATGTCGTTGGCGTCTCGACAACCTACTGCGGCCGCGCTGGATGCGGCGGGCGCTGCTGCGCTGTCGGTGGTCAAGGGATTTGGAGGGGAGTTGGAGGCGGGGCTTTTCGTCAAAACATTCCAGCCGCCCGCAAAGGTGGATGAAGAGCTTTTGACGCCGCCCGGCGATTCATTTCTCGAGGCGGCCAAGCTCCA
>JBBROT010000593.1:0-1684 GCA_038229155.1 Bryobacterales bacterium
CCCGGCGTTCAAAAACCGTCCCTGCCACAAGAGCGACAGCCGCACCTCTTCGGCATCAAACGCCGCATTCACCAGTTCCGGATATCCCACCGCGACCGCGCGAAACCCCGCCTCCCACAACTTGCCCCGATACACAATTGCCTCACCGCCGGCCAATAGCTCCACATTCTGCCGTCCCACACCCTCAGGAAATTTCGCGCGCGAACCATCGGCCAGGTAAGTCCAGATCGCCGCGAGTTGCCGAGTCACGTCGCCCTCCAGGACTGTTGGCAGCAAACTCGTCCCCTCCGGCCAAAACTCCGGCATCCGCGTCCCCGGATGAAACTTAGCCGGCTCGCGGAGAAATCGTCGAAACCAGTCTTCATTCAGTCGCGCGGGCGCAGTAGCGAGATCAATCACCTGAAGTGTCTGCGCCGGCTGATCGTTAAACCGATGACAGACGATGCACGAAAGCCCATCCGTCCCAACCATCTTCCGCCCCGCATCCCGCTGCGCGTTCGCCTCATCTGCGACCACAACAAGCTTTTCTGCCTTCCGATCAAGCGCCACGAACAATTCGGGAAGATGCCCCACATTCTCTTTGCCGAATTGCGGCATCCGCGTGTCGTAATAAGGCCGAACACTCCCGCCCTTTACCAACACCGTCTCCAACCACGCCGGTAGCAACTTGTCCCCCACGCCATCCAGCTTCGGCGGGATCCGCCCCTCATCGCCAAGATCGTCGGATGTCGACGTAAAGAACCTGTCACGATCCTCTGTCACCCCACCGGCTCCATCGCGCGCATGACAAGAAAAACACTTAAAACTCGCCATCGCGTCGGCCACGCGTTCCCGCGCCGTAGGCGCACCCAGCTCCGCCCCGTTCAGCGCCTTGATCGCCACACGAAGCGCATTCCGTCGGCCAGCATCCAAATGAAAATCCGGCACAGCGGCAGGAACCACATCCGCAAGACATCCACGCAAACCGTCCAGCGCCGACAACGCAGGCAACGCCTTTCCAGCGGCCTTCCCATCATGACACGCCGCACAATTCAACTTCTCATAAATCACCCGCCCCGCGTCGGCCTTCTTCGCGTCCACCACAAACTCCGCTGGCGCCTGCACCGCCTCGCGCTCAATCTGAAGCCGCGCTTCTGGCAACGCCGCGCGCTCCACCCCCGGCCCTTCCCAATCCAATTTCATCATCGCCGGCTTAGGACCCCGATGAACATAGTCCACTTTCACCGCATGCAACCCCGCCTCAAGGTGAAGTGAAACCTTCTCATCCACCCGCTCGCTCTCCCAACTCTCTTTCCCCGCAAGCCACTTCCCATCAATCGCCAGCCGGCTCGCCCCACTCGCAGAAAAATAAAACGTGTAGTCCCCGCCCTGCTCCACCCGCAACCAGCTCGAAAACCGCAGCGCATTGGCCCGTTCCCAAACTTTTGGATCCACCAGGAATGCCGCCACCGGCCCAGTCCGAGCCAGCTCCGCCCCCTCAACATCCTCCAACGATCGAATCTTCCCGCGATACGCGGCCAGTTCCACCGCCGCCGGCACGCGTGTCTCACGAAGCAGGTAATGTGCAATGTCGCTCGCTTCCCCATCGGTAAGTCGCATTGCCGGCATCCGTCCCGAAGGCCGCGACGCAAGCGGATCGAGCAGAAAACGGCGCAGCCCATCAAACGGCCACTTCTCGGCCATC
>JBBROT010000594.1:0-1636 GCA_038229155.1 Bryobacterales bacterium
GAGTCTTCACGGCTCTTGCCGCCGCCATCCCCCTGCGAGCCGCCGAAACGCGAGCCACCCGCGGCAAGCGCCTGCTCGATGAAGCAGTCGCCGCGCTCGGTGGCGAAAGCTTCCTCAAAATGCGCGATCGCAAAGAAGTCGGCCGCGCCTACACCTTCTATAACGAGCAGTTGACAGGCCTCTCCATCGCGCACCTCTACACCCGCTACACCGATAATCCCGAACCCGGCAAGCTGGGCCTGATGGAGCGCCAGACCTATGGCAAAAAGGAAGACAGCGCGACTCTCTTCCTCGATGGCCAGGGCTTTGAAGTCACCTTCCGCGGTGCGCGGCCGCTGCCCGATGCCCTGCTCGAACGCTACTTCCTCAGCACCCGCAATAACTTCTTTTACATTGTTCGCCAGCGCCTCAAGGAATCGAATCTCACCTTCGAACACACCGGCAGCGAGGTCATTGAAAATCAGCCAATCGATATTCTGGACATCTTCGACGAAGAGAACAACAATGTCACGGTCTATCTGAATAGTGCAACCAAACTTCCCATCCGCCAGAAGTTCTATCGCCGCGACCCTTTGAACAAATACAAAATCGAAGAGGTCACCCGCTTTTCAAAATTCAAGCGAACCGCGAACGGTGTCATGTGGCCGCTCAATCTGCAGCGCGAACGCGACACCGAAAAGCTAACTGAAATTTACGATGAAACCATCGCTATCGATTCCGGCCTGCCCGACCAACTCTTCCGGCTGCCGAACGATATTCAAATCCTGAAAAAGCCCAAAGCGTAAACGCTACTTCGCGAGCGCCCCCACCAGCACCGGATAAGGGTTCACAGCCGTCGTGTGCTCCCACCAATGTTTATCCGGTCCCAACTCCAAAATCGCAAAGTGCAAATGCGGATTGTTCGGCTGCGCATCTCCGGTGGAACCCACATAGCCCAGCACATCGCCCTTCCGCAGCAGCATCCCTTCTTTCAATCCTTCGGCGTACTTATCCAAGTGCGCGTAGTAGTAACAAAACTTTTGCGCGTTGTCGTATTGGTAAACCGTGATGCCGCCCTTCTTACTATTGAAGAGCTTCATCACATTCCCTTCCACCACCGCCATCACCGGCGTTCCGCGCGGGGCCATAATATCGGCTGCCTCATGCTTGGTGCCCCCGCCGCGCGTATCGTGGAATGTGTCTTGAATCGCCTCGCGTTTTAGTCCCTTCAAAGGCAGCCCGATCCCACTCACCGCAGCCGCCGACGCCTCTGTGTGCGTATCCAGTTTGGTGTTCAAAGGCATCGATTGCATGGCAGGCGGTGCCGCCGTTAACGCCGGATTCGGCGGCGGCGGCAACGCCGTCGCGGGGGCCGAAGGCATGGAGGTATCGGGCGGTGTAACCGTACCACCCGCGGGAGCCGCCGTGCTCACGGGCGCGTTCACAACCGCCGGCTCCCCTACTCGCAATCTTCCCGTGCCATATAAAAACAATCCCAACGCCAACACGCCCGCCGCGAACCCCAGCGCCAGCCCAGAACCCATGCGCACGCGTTAATTCTCCTTCAGCACGGCCGGCGTCCCCGCCTTAACCATGCTCGCTAACTGCGCCGCATCCCAATTCGTCAAGCGAATACAACCATGGCTCTGCGTGTGCC
>JBBROT010000595.1:0-1624 GCA_038229155.1 Bryobacterales bacterium
CCTGCTGCACGACGATGCCGCATACGAGGCATGGGCGTGGGAAATGCATCACTCGGCCAAGAAAGATTCACCCAGCGGCACCTTGCTGAAGCTGGTGCAAAACATGCGCGAAGCGGGCTATACAAAGCCCATCGACATCTCATCCAGCCGCGCGGGAAAGGTTCCGGGCACGCATGAAATTGGGTTCGATTCCGCGGCCGACACCATCACTCTCCGGCATACCGCGCGCAGCCGTGAAGGGTTCGCGCACGGCGCACTCAAAGCAGCCCAATGGATTGCGGGCAAATCCGGCTTTCATACTTTCGAAGAGGTCCTTTTCTCATGAGCGTTTCATCCGTCGCGTTTACCGGCTGCGGTACGGCTTTAGTCACTCCCTTCCGGCGCGATCTATCTATTGACGAGCCCGCGCTGCGCGAACTGGTCCGATGGCAGATCGAACAGGGTATTCACTTTCTGGTGCCCTGCGGAACAACTGGTGAGAGCCCCACTCTCACGCGGGAAGAGCATCTGCGCGTGGTCGCCATTACGGTGGAAGAAGCGCGTGGAAAAGTCCCCGTGCTCGCCGGGGCGGGTGGAAACAACACGGCGGAGGTGATCGAACTCGCGCACGACATTGAGAAGCTGGGCGCTCAAGGGATTCTTTCTGTTACCCCGTATTACAACCGTCCCACGCAGGAAGGCCTGTACCAGCACTATCGGGCCATCGCGGAAGCCGTCGCTATGCCTGTTGTGATTTACAGCGTGCAGGGCCGCACCGGCGTGAATGTGGAACCGGCCACGCTCGCACGTCTCGCCGCCATTCCCAATATCATCGGTGTGAAAGAGGCATCGGGGAACATCTCGCAGATGGCTTCCGTGGTTCATCAGGTGCCCGAAGGCTTCCTGGTCTTCTCTGGCGACGATGCCATCACGCTGCCCATCATGGCGCTGGGCGGGCATGGCACCATTTCAGTGGCTTCGAATGAGATTCCCGGACCGATGTCCAAGCTGGTGCAATTCTGTCTCGAAAACAACTTCGCCGAAGCGCGCAAGCTGCAGCGAACATATCTGCCGTTGATGGAAATCAACTTCGTGGAATCGAATCCCATCCCCGTGAAAGCGGCTCTGGGCTTGATGGGCAGGCTCGATCCCGTGTTCCGCCTCCCCATGGTGCCACCGAGCGCGGACAATCTCAAGAAGATCGAAAGCGTATTGAGGAGCCTGGGCCTTGCAAAGTGAAATTGAAGAGCTATACGAAGCCAAGCCCGCGTTCTATCATGTTGCGGATCAGCAGGTCTTCTTCCGATTCAAGACCGCGCTGAACGAGGGTGCCATTCGCGCGGCCGAGCCCGATGCGGAATCGCCCACCGGCTGGCGCGTCAACACCTGGGTCAAGAAGGGCATCCTCCTCGGCTTCCGCATGGGCGTGATTGTGGACCAATCCATCGACCGCATCAAGCAACCCTTCTTCGATAAGGATACTTACCCCGTACGGCAATTCACCGTTGAATCCGGCGTGCGAATTGTGCCGGGCGGTTCCTCTGTGCGGGATGGCTGCTTCATCGGCAAGAGTGTCACCTGCATGCCGCCCATGTATATCAACGCCGGCGCTTATGTTGGCGAGGGCACCATGGTGGATAGCCAC
>JBBROT010000596.1:0-1622 GCA_038229155.1 Bryobacterales bacterium
AACGGCGGCGGTGTTGATGGCGTTGTCGACGCGGGTGTTAACGGTGAGGTTGGTCGGGGCGATCGGGATTGGATTGATAGCCTGCGAGACCGAACCGTCGGGGGCACTTGGCGGCGTGATGGAGGGATCGATTACCGGGCCGTTTTGGTTGGCCGGATTTCGATTCTGCTGTTGTTGGAGCATGCGCAGGCGGAGGCCTGGGTCGAGCTCTTCGCGCATCAGCTGGATGGTTTGCGGATCGAGAATTCCGCCGGTGGTGGTGGTGTTGCCGTTTTGCTCGCGGACGGCGTCGCGGATTTCGTTAGGCACGATGCTCTGCACGCCGGTGTTGGGATTCATGGTGGCGCTGGGCGGAGCGGGATAGGCGCTGGGATCGAGTTGGCCAGGGAGATTGAGCTCACCGGGCTTGGGGAGGATCGGCCGGGTGAGATCAAGCGGGAGATTAAGCCGCCGATCGGCTGGATCCTGATGCTGCGCCGGCGGGGTTGGGACAAACCCCTGGTTGTTCGGCGACTGGCTGAAGCCGGGCGGCGGCGCGACGGTGGTGGTCGTGCCGAAGAACGGCGTCGACTGGTTGGGGAGGCGAGCGCCGCCGGTGTAGGGCTGGGCGACGCCGGTGGAATTTTTGGTAAAGGTGTCGACCTGCGAGCCGGCGACGTTGCCTTGGAAAAGACGCGGATCGGAGTAGGGGAGAGAGCCAGTGAAGGCGCGGCCATTGCTGACATTGCCAAAGACGACGTCGTTGTTGTAGGCGTTGTTGTTCCGATAGCCATTGACGAGATCGGGAGGCCTGGCCGCGGGGGTGTTGTAGCCGCCGGAGCCAAGCTGGTTGTTCGCATCGTTGGCATGCCCATCCTGTCCAACCCGCTGCTGGGCGGTGGCAAGGGTGGGAACGGCAAGCAGTGCGCCGAGGGCGGCAGTCAAAAGCAGGCGGCGGGTGTTGGGAGATTTGGTCATGATGAACCTCAACTTCTATCCATAGTATATCGACGTTGGACGTGTTTGGGGTGGGAAAAGTTGCGGCCGGAGGCGAGAAATGGGAATCGAACGTCCAATTTGCGGCACTTTGCCGAAATTCTTAGAGGTTCCTGCGAATCGTGGAGGGCATTGTGGCGCGATAGGTACGCCTTCGGTTCAATCTTTCGAACTTCGCCGGCCAGGCAGTTTTGCGAGCGCTCTTTTCAGGGGCGAGACTGGCGGAGGCGCGGTAAGTTTTTCAAAGACCGCCTGCTGGCTTTCGTGGATGACCAGTTCGGTGGTGCGGGGTTCGGGAAGCAGCGTGGCGATGGCGAGGCCGCCCCAGTATTGGCCGGCGAGCGGGCCGGTGGGGAGCATCCAGCCCTGGATGAAATCCATTTCGACGAAATGGACGTGCGGGTTGGAGGACCAGTAGGCGGCGAGGATTCCGCCGCGGACTTCGGGGTTGCAGGCGTCGTGCATCAAGAGATGGAGCGGTACGAGCGGGCGGTGGCGGAAGAAACTTTCGATGTTGTGGCGGATGCCGTGGGCGGTGTGCTCGCCGTCGAGGAGAGCGAACTGGATCGGCGTTTTGGCTTCGTGCAGTTCGTCGAGGAGATTGGGAAGGGTGTCCTTGGCGTCGCCGATACGAAACTCCACATTCT
>JBBROT010000597.1:0-1619 GCA_038229155.1 Bryobacterales bacterium
GCACGGCAAGCGAGACGTTTGCTCGGGCCCACTCCACCACACGGTTCGGGTCGGGACCGTAGCCGACGAAATCGCCCAGACACACCACTTGGTCATACTCGCCCGCCGCATCGCGAACCACCGCTTCCAGCCCTTCCCAGTTTGCGTGAATATCGCTGATGATCAGATATCTCATCAAGCGCGCCTCAGCGTAATAAGCGTGATTTCAGGCGTGGCACCCACACGCGCGGGAATGCCGATGGTGCCGATTCCCCGCGTGACATAGCAGGTCGCGCCGCGCTCCACGTACAGGCCGGAGACATAGGGCGTCAGGAAGCGGGCCGGGTTCACCGTCCGCTTGAAATATTCCACGGTCACCTGGCCGCCATGGGTGTGGCCCGCGAGCATGGCTTGCCAGCCCTGTTCGGGCGCTTCGGTGAAGACATCGGGGTTGTGGGAGAGCAGCAAATTGGTGGCGTCCGGAACCAGAAGCCGCTCCGCGCCTCTTAAATATTGGCCGCGCAATGTGAACGGCTGGTAATCGATCCCCGCCACGTTCAGCACGCCGTTTCCGAATTTCAGTTCACGCCTGCCGCCGCGCAGGAACGTGATTCCGTGCCGTGCCGCCTGCACTTCCGTATAGCGTTCCACCTGCGCGTAAATCTCGTGGTTGCCCAGGCAGCCCAGCATCGGCGCATCGCTTCGGATGCGGCTCAATTGCGCGATACAGGCATCCACCGGGTCGCCCCAACTGGAGATCAGGTCACCGGTCATGAAAGCGATCTGCGCGCGGAGTTCATTCGCGGTATCGATGACCCGGGCCAGTTCGCGCTCACTCAAAAATCGGCCCAAGTGGATGTCGCTGAGCTGGAGAATTCGCAGGCCCTCCAGATCGGGGTGAATACCCACAACCGGCAGATTTACCTGTTCCACTCTGTAATCGAAGCGCGTGATGAACGCGCCCCACGCTTCAACGGCGAAGGGCGCTGCCACGGCGGCCGCTCCCGCAAGGCGCAGCAACTCGCGCCGGTTGCGATTCGAAGGCCCCTGGCCCATCCGCGCGGCCAGAAAGCGGTATGCCGCGTACATCGCGAAGGCTGGCGTCGAAGCCAGCAGCCATAAGTAAGTGACGGTCCGGATATCGCGAAACCGGGCGGCATATTCGCGAATGACACCGAGAAAAATCGCCGCTAGCCCCAACGTTGCAAGGGCGGCCACCAGAAACCAAAACAGCACCGCCGTCAACGTTGTCAGCCGCGAACGCAGACGCCGCCACACTGTGAAGACGATGCCCGCCTGCGCCGCCATCAGCGGCAGCAACATGATCAGTTCTGAGGGCTGCATGACCGTCCGCACGGGCACGCTAGCCAACCCACCGCTGACCCGCAATCGCCAGCGCGGCGATAGCGGCCGTTTCAGCCCGCAGCACTAGCGGCCCCAGGGAGGAACGAAGCCAACCGGCACCATCGAGCAGTGTGCGTTCGTTCTGTGTCCAGCCGCCTTCGGGGCCGATCAGAAGGCTCACTCCGCCGCCCTTAGCCTGACCGCTGAGCACTTCCGACAAAAGCGGCGCGCCGGGTTCTTCCTCCATGCGGCAACACACGCCTACAGTTTTCAGAGATGCCAGCCGCATCGTGTCC
>JBBROT010000598.1:0-1597 GCA_038229155.1 Bryobacterales bacterium
CAACGTGCAAGTCATCAAGCCCTATGAGCGGTACCGCGAAGTCTGGATCGATGAAGGCGAAAACAACATGTTCGCCATCATGAAAGAGTTGGTAAAGAACAAATACAGCCACCTGATCTATCCGGAACATCCGCGGCGCTTGGATTACGATTCCGAACGCGGTCCCATCCCCGGCTATCCCGGTGCCGGTGGCTATGCCGCCATCGCTTACAACGTCGGCTACGCCCGCGCCATGCTGCAAGCCGCAATGTCGTAGGGCGGCCTCTACGAGACTCCTCTTCGCATTTCTCCTCCTGGGTCCAATCGCGTTCGCAGCCGACCTGACTCACGCGACGGTCGTGCTTCCCCGCAGCGCGCACAGCGTCGAACGTAAGGCCGCGCTGGTGCTCGTAGAAGAAGCGGAGAAGCGGTCGCAGGTACGTTGGGCCATGGCCGAAACAGCACCTGCCTCCGGCCCGGCGATTCTTCTCGAACGAGCCTCCGGCATCGCCGAAGGCTTCTCCCTGCGCTCCTCCGGTGAACGTGTCACCATCGCTGGCAACGATGATCGCGGCACTCTCTTCGGCGTGGGCCTCTTGCTGCGGAAACTCACCTTCGCGCGCGGCCGAACCGAACTGCCCTCTGACCTGAACGTGATAACCGCGCCCAAACTTTCTATCCGCGGGCACCAGCTTGGCTACCGGCCCAAGACTAATGCCTATGACGCTTGGACCGTGCCCATGTTCGAGCAATACATCCGCGATCTGGCGATCTTCGGCACCAACACCATTGAGTTGATTCCGCCGCGCTCCGATGACAACCCCGATAGCCCGCACTTCTCGCTGCCGCCGCTCCAGATGATGACCGCCGTGTCGCGCATCGCCGCCGAATACGGCCTTGATGTATCCATCTGGTATCCGGCAATGGACAAAGATTATTCAGATCCAAAAACCGTCGCGTTCGCGCTCCACGAATGGGAAGAAGTCTTCCGCGCACTCCCCCGCATCGACAACATCTTCGTGCCCGGCGGCGACCCCGGCCACACGCGGCCGCGCTACTTGTTCCATCTGCTGGAAAAGCAAACGGAAGTGTTGCGCCGCCACCATCCCAAGGCCACCATGTGGGTCTCCCCGCAGAGCTTCGACCAGCAGTGGATGGACGAATTCTATGGGCTGCTTCAGAAGGAACCCAAGTGGCTGGCAGGCATCGTGTTCGGGCCGCAAGTGCGGGACAGCTTGCAAACGGTTCGTCAGCGCACCCCGAAACACTTCCCCATCCGCTTCTATCCCGATATCACGCACAGCCTCCACTCGCAGTTCCCCGTGCCCGATTGGGATGCCGCTTTCGCGCTCACCGCAAACCGCGAAGGCATCAACCCGCGGCCCACTGACCAGGCGATCATCTTCCGCGCCAACCAGGCTTTCCATAATGGCTTCGTTTCTTATTCCGAAGGCGCGAATGACGACGTAAACAAATTCATCTGGAGCGGCCTCGGCTGGAACCCCGATGCAAAGGTCATCGACATCCTGCGCGATTTCAGCCGCTTCTTCATCGGTGCCTCGCAAGCCGAAGCCTTTGCACAAGGCTTGTTGGCCCTAGAACAAAATTGGAAAGGCCC
>JBBROT010000599.1:0-1593 GCA_038229155.1 Bryobacterales bacterium
CCCGCTGATCACGGCGCTCACGCCGCGGTAATGTTGCAATGCTACGCTCATGGCAATCCAGATGCCGCCGCAAAGCATTCCAGCCACGGACATTGCTGTGAGGCAGGCCCAGACCGGCCATGCCAGCGTGGCTAACCCGGCCGCAATCGCGCCCAAGCCTCCCACCACCACCGCGCCTTCATTGCCGATCACAATGATTCCGGCGCGCGCCGGCAGGCTGGTACACAGTCCGCAGAGCAACAGCGGTGAAGCTCGCACCAGCGTGTTCTGCCACGAATACCAGCTTCCAAATCCGGCTTTCCAGATGGAAGCGTAGACGGCGAATGGATTCACGCCCACCAGCGCGGCGAAGATTCCGAACACGATCATCCCTGCGGCGATAGCCCCAAGCGGCACAAGCACAGACTGAGCTTGGCGCATCATCCGTTCGCGCTTCCATCGACGCCTTCGACTAAATAATCCATCTTGTCCAGTTCAACGTCTTCGATCTTTAACGTCCTGCCCGCAGCGACTCGAATGTTCCCTTTGTTGTCGCGAATCGGCCCTCGATAGATCTCCAGCGATCCATTCAAAATGGATGCTTTCGCCGCTGCGATCTGCTCGCGCGATTGTGCGGTCACCGACGGTCCAAAGGGCGAGAGCTTGCAGAACTGGTCCTTCAGTGTCCCGGTCAGACGGCGCGGAATTGTCCCGCTGGTCACCGACTTGCCGGCGCGAACCATTTCCGCTATACGCACGTAAACCGTGCCCCACGCCCACTGCGCGCCCGTTAGGAAACCGCGCGGCGCCATCGACGATTGATCGAACTGATATCCACATGCGAATATGCCACGCCTTTCCGCGATCTGCACGATCACGCGCGGCGATCCGGTGTGGCCCGTCAGCACGTCGTAACCCTGGTCGGCAAGACTGCTAGCGGCTTCGGCTTCACGCACCGGAAGCACCCAGTCGCCCGTGAAGACCACCTTCGTCCTGGCATGCGGGTTTACGCTGCGCGCTCCAAGAGTGAAGCTGTTGATGTTGCGCAGCACTTGCGGGATCGGCTTCGCCGCCACGAATCCCAGCTTGCCGCTGCGCGTGGATAACCCGGCCAGCATTCCGGAGAGAAACTCCACCTCGTCGATAAAGCCAAAGTAAATGCCAATATTTTTAGGATGCGTTTGCTCGTTGTAAAGGCCGCCGCAGTGGAAGAACTGCACACCGGGATTCTCCCGCGCGATATTGATGGTGAACGGATCGTAGTGCCCAAACGACGTGGCAAAGATCACCGATGCGCCATCCTGATGGATCATGTCGCGCATAGCTTCTTCCGCCGCGACCGTCTCGGGAACACTCGCTTCCTCTAACGCCTTCACCCACGGCAAAGCCTTCAGAGCATTGCGCCCGTCGGCATGCGATTGGTTATAACCAAGATCGTTTTTAGGGCCGTTATAAATGAACCCCATCACCAACTGGCCCGGAGAAACCGTCGCGCGCAACAGAGCAGGCGCAGCTATGGCCCCCAACAGTTGACGCCTGGTCATGTGCATGCGATCCCCCGAAACGCAGCCGCCACTGGCGCCGCGACCACCCCGCCCGCTTCCAACTCCCAAG
>JBBROT010000600.1:0-1590 GCA_038229155.1 Bryobacterales bacterium
CTAAATTCCACCACCGGAAACGAATGGGTCTTCGCGACCGCGAACGATGCCGCGAATTTCCAGATCGCCGATTTTCACTTCCGGCGCACCCGGAGCAACCCGCAGCACAATCGCGCCTATCTCCTCAAGCACCCGCAACGCTTCGGGAGTGGCCTGCCCGGGCAGCACCACCGCTGCCAGGCAGTTGCGTTCGAAGAGTTCGCGTTCCAAAAGATGCGCCAGTTCCTCATGCGGAACATTCACAATCGCGGGCAAGTGTCCCCATTTAGCGAACCTCTCGGCGGGCGTGATGCGCTCCGGGTTAAAGGCAAGCTCGTTCCGCTCCTCCGCATCGCCCGCGCCGCGGCTGCTGATCATGCCAGCGGCCAGCGTCTCGTTGGTCGCCGCATCGATCAAGATGAACGCGCCGGTAGTCCGATTTACCAGATACGGATCGAAGAAGAGCGGCCGATGCGTTTCCAGGCTCACCTGCCCGATTTCGTTCAGCGCCAGCGCATTGGCCGGCTCGTGTGCCAGCGAATCCACGTTCACGCGATAGTGCAGCGCGTGCACGGTGGCCCGTACCGTCTGTGTGGTGTGCTTCAGCAGATACGTGCGGCCAATCTGCAGCGGCGCCAGGTTCATCCAGACCAGCGCCGCATCCACATGTCTCGCGATGAACGGCGGCTGGCGCGCGCTGACCAGCATGTCTCCGCGGCCTATATCGATCTCATCTTCGAGCAGCACAGTCACGGACGCGGGTGCCGCCGCTTCGGCCAGAGGGCCGCTATAAGTATCGATCCGTTTCACGCGGCTGGAGCGGCCCGAAGGCAAAGCAAGCACCGAATCGCCGGGCCGCACCACTCCCGAAGCCACCTGCCCCGCATAGCCCCGGTAATCCAGATTCGGGCGAATCACATATTGAACCGGAAAGCGCATCGGCAACTGCTCCCGCTCTTCCGCCACAGCCACTTGTTCCAGGTACTCAAGCAGATGCGGCCCGGTGAACCACGGCATGTGCCCGCTGCCGAAAACCACGTTGTCACCGGCCAGCGCGGAGATGGGGAGAAAGTATGGGTCGGGCGCGTGGGCGGCCTTCGCGAAGGCTCGAAACTCGGTTTCGATCGCGCGGAAAATGGGTTCGGAGAAGCCCACCAGATCCATCTTGTTCACCGCGACCACGAAATGCCGGATGCCGAGCAGCGCCGCGATATAGGCGTGCCTGCGCGATTGCGGAAGCACTCCGTTTCGGGCATCGATCAGAATGATGGCAAGGTCGGCTGTGGAGGCACCCGTCGCCATGTTGCGCGTATACTGCACATGGCCCGGCGTATCGGCAATGATGAACTTGCGCTGGGGCGTGGAAAAGTAGCGATACGCCACGTCGATAGTGATGCCCTGTTCCCGCTCACTCCGCAGACCATCGGTAAGCAGCGCCAGATCCATCTTGCCGCCTTTGGTGACAGAGGCAACTTGATCTTCGTATGCGCCTTTCGAATCGTAAAGCAGACGGCCGATGAGGGTGGATTTTCCATCGTCCACACTCCCAGCAGTGGAGAGCCGCAGCAGGCCTTTCAGAAATAGCCCTCGCGCTTCTTCATTTCCATCGAC
>JBBROT010000601.1:0-1582 GCA_038229155.1 Bryobacterales bacterium
GAGGACGCGACCGCCGCCGGTGTGCTCGAAACCGAAATTGTCGTGAATGCCGCTGGCGCATGGGCAGCCGATGTGGCTGCTCTGGGCGGCGTGCAATTGCCCGTGGTTCCGCTGCGCCGCGCGCTGGTGCCCACTGAGCCGTTCGACCGCTTGAGCCATGCCCTGCCGATGGTGGTCGATATGTCCACCGGCTTCCACTTCCGCCCGGAATCGCTGGGCTTCCTGCTCGCATGGAACGATCCCGCTGAAACTCCGGGATACCGCACAGGCATCGCTCCCGGCTTCATCGAAAAGCTGCTGGAACGCGCGGCGGATCGCGTACCCTTGTTCGCTGAAGCTCAGATCGATCCACGGCGCGCCTGGGCGGGTCTCTACGAAGTTTCGCCCGACCATCATGCCATCCTCGGCCCGGTCCCTGAACTGAAAGGCTTCTATTGCGCGAACGGTTTCAGCGGCCACGGCGTAATGCATTCGCCAGCCACGGGGCAGATCCTGGCGGACCTGATCGTAAAAGGCACAACCGGCCTGATCGATGCTCCCGCGCTTTCCCTCGACCGCTTCCGCACCGGAAAGCTCCTCCGCGAAACAGCCATCCTGTAGCGCGCCGCACGCCCGGCTTAAACTAAAATCTGATGCCTTCCGCTGCCTTGCCGACCCTGCACGATCTGGCGGAAGGGCGCGAACTGCGCGAGGTTCTAAAATGGTTCACTCGTGAAAAGCTCTGGATCAACGAAATTCACCAGCAGCTTTGCCGCGTGCCCGCGCCCACCTTCCTTGAACAGCAGCGCGCCGCCTGGTTCCTGGCTCAGTTTCGTTCTTTCGGCTGCACCGCAAATCTCGACCGCGTGGGCAATGTGCTGGCCACGCTCTCGCCGAATCCAGAAGGGCCGTATCTTGCGGTGACGGCGCATCTCGATACCGTGCTGGCCCCGAAGACGAAGGACGACATCGCAGTCGATTCCGAAGGCAAGCTGCGCGGCCCGGGCGTCTCCGACAACGGCTGCGGTCTGGCTGCTCTGCTTGCCATCGCCCGGGCTCTGAAACTTCACGTGCGAGGCTCATCGCCATGGGACCGCGTGTTGTTCGTCGCCAACGTGGGCGAAGAAGGCGAAGGCAACCTGAGCGGCATGCGGCACCTCTGTAAAACGGTAACGATGGATTCCATGCTGATTCTGGATGGCGCGTCCACTGACCATGTCACCACCGAAGCGCTGGGCAGCCGCCGTTATGAAATCAGCTATACCGGCCCCGGCGGCCATAGCTGGAGCGATTTCGGCACCGCGAACCCCATTCACGCTCTGGCGCGCGCCCTGGCCGCTTTCACGGAGACGCGCCTGCCCGCAAAAACCACGTTGAACGTAGGCATGATCGAAGGCGGCAGCGGCGTAAATGCCATCGCCACCCACGCCCGCGCCAAGGTGGATATTCGCTCTGAACAGAACTCCCCTATGGACAGCCTGGTGCAGGCACTCACCGAAGCCGTGGAGCGTTCGCAGGAACAGGAAAACTCGCGGGCATCCACAGGTAAAGTCGCGGCCAGGATCAAGGAAATCGGCTCACGCCCAGCTGGCCGCTTAGCAGC
>JBBROT010000602.1:0-1581 GCA_038229155.1 Bryobacterales bacterium
CGCGAAATTGCGAATCGAAATGTGCGCCGAAGCCGCGGAACAGGTCGTAGGCCACCAGCCAGTTCGTCAGGCGAATGGCGACATCCATGGCGCAATACCAGTTCACGCCGAAGCGGGGTGGATTGTGAGCGCCGAAATCGAGCACTTCGTTTCGAAATTCCGTTGTGTAGCGCGCATCCGGATTCAAACCGTACGCCAGCGCCAGGCGCGGCAAGTGCTGCATGCGGGCCAGTTCCCAGGGAACCTTCACGTCCACGCCGGGGTCATTACCGAAACGCACATGCCTGTGCCAAGTGCTCTGGTTCCAACGGTAGCCGCTCTTGAAATCGCAATGCCAGTCAATAGCGCGGTACTCGGGATCGATCTGATTTTGCAGAGCGCGGGAGTTCTGGCGATTCGCGCGGTTTAGAGCCGCGGGCTTGGGCGCGGGGAGTTCCTTCCAACCGGAGCCCAGCAGATCGAAGCGGTGCTGCAGCGTCAGATCGGCAAGCGCGAGCAGCGCTCCCTTGTGTGGCAGCAGCGCGGCATGGCCAATCGGATTCATCAGGCGAATCACTTCGCCCGGCTCCGGCTTGGCGCAGGTGCCGAAGGAAGTATCGCGGGCGAAACGAACGGTGTTGCGAACGGTTCTGCACGCGTAGCGCGAACCGCGTTTCAGGAAAGCCGGCTTCATGCTGCCACCGCCAGGGGGGTAGCGATGCCGTATCGGGATGCGCGCCAGAAACCAGCGCCGTTCAGTGCGGTCATAGAGATCAGTAAGCTCCAGGCGGTGCCCATGGCACCGAAGCGGGGGATGAGGAACAGGTTGAGTAAGGGACCGATGACGCAAGCCGCGGCGGCCGCGCCCGTCAGGAAACGGAAGTCTTCGTAGCGGAACACAATGTTCAAAGAAGGGCTCATGGCGAAAGACAGTAGCGAGGAAACGGCAAGAACGCGGAACACGGCCGGGCTTTCCGGATAACGTCCGCCATCGACCGCGGGCATCACGATACCTGCCGCAAAGATTGCGACAGCCACAACCGGGATGAAGAGCAATAGCGCGGCGCGATGCTGACGGCGAAGTGCAACTGTCTGTTCCCAAGTGTTGGCGCGTTGCGCGGCGGGCAGCAGCACGGCATTGGCGGCAGTAAGGGCTAGCAGCAACACGTTGTAATAGCGGTAGGCGGCGGCGTACGTGGCAAGCTGATGTTCCGAGCCGGCGTACCGCAGCACCAGAAGATCGATCTGATTCAGCAGTGCCAGGATGAGGAAGTATCCGAACAGATAGCGGTAAGAACTGCTCCAAAGTTCCTTGGCAAAAGCAGCCGTGGCGCGCCAGGCGGCGGAACTGAGCAGGCTCAATTGCGGCACGCCATGAAGCGTGAAGATCAGCGCGAAAGAGACGAGTTGGATGGTGAGCACGCCCACTGCCGTGGGATGAAAGCCGCTGAACCAGACCAGCCCGCCGACACCCAGGCATACGGCCGCGGCTCGCACGAATTCTACGGAAGAAAATTTTCCAAAGCGCATCTGTTGCTGGAAGCGGCTCTTGGTTAATTCGGTGGCGCAACCGAGGGCCATGGCGGCGGCGCAAAGCCACGC
>JBBROT010000603.1:0-1580 GCA_038229155.1 Bryobacterales bacterium
AATGATGTGCGCGAGCGTTGTTTTGCCGACGCCTGGCGGGCCCCACAGGATCACCGAGGTCATGCGGTCCTGCTCGATTTGGCGGCGCAGCGGCTTGCCTGGCCCTAAGACATGCTCCTGGCCGACATAATCGTCAAGGGTTTGAGGACGCATGCGCTCGGCAAGGGGGCGCGTTTTGTCTTCGGATGCCGCAAGCGGAGATGAATCGAACAAGCTCATGAAGGCAGTTGCGCCGCGCGGCGTTGCCGATCCGCCTCATAGAGGAAGATAGCTCCCGCGATGCTGGCATTTAAGGATTCCACATGCGCGGTGGCGATGCTCAAACCGGTGGTACCGTTTTGAAATTCGCGCCCCACGCCGCGCCCCTCATTGCCGATCACGAAGGCGCAGGGAATACGGAAATTGGCCAGGTGCATGGGCTGGGAATCGCCACGCGCGAGGCCGGTGTAAATGGTGAGGCGATTGTGCTGAAGAGCGGCCCGGGCTAATGCCGGCTCCACCGCGGCCACATAAGGAATGCGGAACAACGAACCCGCCGATGCACGCAGTGTTTTCGGGTGATGCGGGCTGGCCGAGCCTTTCACGAACAGAACACCGGTGGCCCCGAACGCTTCGGCCGCGCGCACCAGTGTGCCGCTATTGCCCGGGTCCTGCACCGCGTCCAAAACCAGCACAAGAGATTGCTCATTAAACAGTTTCTCGATGGGCCAGATGCGCGGTTCAATCAGCGCGATCACCCCTTGCGAAGTCTTGGTTCCCGAAACCGATTCGAACACGCGTTCGGGCAGCAACGCAACCTTGGTGGAAGGCATATCGCGCAGCGCATCTTCCAATGTGCCGCGCATTTCTTCGGCCGCAATCACGGTGGAAATGCGCAGGCGGCCGCGCACCGCTTCCCGCAACAGGTGAAGCGATTCCGCCACCCATTCGCCGGCCTCTGTCAGCGTGCCTTTCGCAATCGCTTTGCGCACCTCTTTCAATACCGGATTGGATGGACTCGAAATGGAATGGAAGACGGGCAGCGGATTCCCCTACAATGTTGACATCAGAATACCGCAGCGCACCTTCATTCCCTGGTTTCTGGCGTCGGTGCCAGTGGTGTTGCTTGGCGTGTACCTGATCTCGCTTTCCCTTCGCATCGGCAAGGAATCCACTATCGACGAAGCGCAGAATTCAGACGTAATCATCGTGATGGGCGCGGCGGAATATAGCGGCCGGCCTTCTCCGGTACTGCGCGCGCGGTTGGACCATGCTGTCATGCTCTGGAAGCAGCACAAGGCTCCTTATATTTTGACCACGGGCGGTGCCGGGGGCGACCCGACTTTCACGGAAGCCGAAGTGGGCCGCGGTTATCTGATGGATCGGGGAATCCCCGCAACGGCCATTCTCACGGAAAAGGGCGGATCTACCACCATGCAATCCATCACGGCCGCCGCGGAAATTATGAACCGCATGGAACTGAATACCTGCATCCTGGTCAGTGACGGATATCATATTTTCCGTGCGAAGCGGATGCTGCAATATCGCGGCATTAAAGTTTTCGGTTCGCCCCGGGAGCCTGGCCTGAAAAAAGCGCGCCG
>JBBROT010000604.1:0-1578 GCA_038229155.1 Bryobacterales bacterium
AATTTGTTCCTTTCGCTGCCCTGGTTGTTCCTGTTCCTGACGGTGCGGTCGGTGCTGCCGTTAAATACCGCGCCTTCGACATCGATCTTGATCACATTTGGGCTGATGGGCCTGCTGGGATGGGGAGCGGGAGCACGTATCATCCGCTCGGCGGTGTTACAGATTCGCAGCGCGCCCTTCACTTTGTATGCCCACGCCTTTGGGTGCCCGCCCAAGCGGCTTTGGTTCCGCCATCTGCTGCCGCATTTGCGAACGGTGCTGCTGGCGCAGTTCTGGATCTCCGTGCCCGCGTTCATTTTGGGGGAAGCGAGTTTGGGTCTTCTCGGCCTGGGAGTGGCGGAGCCGATGCCATCGTGGGGCAACCTCCTGAAAGAGTTGCAAAGCGCGCCCGAATGGCGGGAATACTGGGTGTTCGCGCCGATCACGCTGCTTTCACTGGTCATGATTCTGTTCCAACTGAGCCGTCCCAAGCGCCCTGAGATGCGAGAGGCGCGTCCGGCATGAAATCGCGATTGGCAATTGCGGCCCTCCTGTGGTGCGTGCCGCTGCCGGGCGCGGGAGAGCTGCGGTTCGCTCTGCATCATGAACCCAAGACACTGAACCCGTTGGCGGCGTCAGAAGATGCGGCGGAGACGCTGCGCTATCTGACTTGCGGAGTGCTGATTCGGGTGAACCGGCTCACGCAGGAGCTGGAGCCGGAACTGGCGCAATCGTGGAAAGTATCGGCTGACAACAGGACTATTACCTTTCAGCTACGCGAAGGATTAACGTTTTCCGACGGCACGCCATTCACACCGGCGGACGTGGCGGCAAGTGTCGCTCAGATGCTGAACCCGGCGCTTCGTTCGCCTGTCGCGGATACGTTCACCATTGGTGGCGTACCGCCCAAAGTTGCCGTGGGCGCGCCTCGCACCGTTGTATTCACCTTCGGAGCCGCCGTGGCCGGTATGGAGCGATTGTTCGATTTGCTTGCGATTGTATCGGCCCAATCCCCGCTGAAAGAAAAAGCTTCTCTGGGTCCCTTCGTTCTGGACAGCTACAAGCCGGGTGTGGAAGTGCTGCTGAAGCGCAATTCGCACTACTGGAAGCGCGATGCCTCCGGCGCGCGCCTGCCTTATCTGGACGCGGTTCGCATTCCGATCCAGGCCAACCGTGAAATCGAACTGAATCGCTTTCGCGCGGGGGAATTGGATTTGATGAACAGTATCGATCCGGAGTCATATGAGCGTTTGGCGAAGGAGATGCCGGGCGCGGTTCACGATGGCGGGCCCTCCACCGACGTGGAGTTTCTGTGGTTCAATCTGGCTCCCGCCTCGCCGGTGCCGCAATATAAGAAAGACTGGTTCCAATCCGCCGCATTCCGTCACGGGATATCGGCGGCGATCAACCGTGAAGACTTAAGCCGCGTGGTGTACCGCGGGCATGCGCGTCCGGCGCTGGGGCCTGTCTCACCGGCTAACAAGTTCTGGTTTAACGCCAAGCTGGCCGCACCGAAGTTCGATCCCGCCAGCGCCCTCAAGTTGCTGGAGAGTGCGGGATTTCAGAAGAAGGCGGGCGTGTTGGTCGACCGTGCCGGTC
>JBBROT010000605.1:0-1545 GCA_038229155.1 Bryobacterales bacterium
CGGCGGTGCCTCCGCGCTGCTGCCCATTTACGCCGTCGAAATTCTGCACGGCGGCGTCCACACTCTCGGCTGGCTACGCGCCGCACCCGCTCTGGGCGCGGTCACCATGGCAATCGCGACCGCGCATTTACCGCGAGTCCATAGAGCCGGCAGAGCCATGCTCTGGGCTGTTGCCGGTTTCGGCATCGCCACAATAGTCTTCGCGGTCTCCCGCTCCTTCTGGCTGTCATTCGCCATGCTGGCTCTCACCGGCGCATTCGACAACGTCAGCGTCGTGCTGCGTCAATCGCTGGTGCAAACCGAAACGCCCGACCATGTTCGCGGACGAGTGTTGGCCGTAAACAATATCTTCATCAGTAGCTCGAACCAACTGGGAGCGGTGGAAAGCGGCCTGGCCGCCGCGTGGCTGGGGGTGGTGCCCTCGGTCGTATTCGGCGGCGCGGCTACCCTGGCGATCGTCGCCGCTTTTTGGGCCCGGGCGAAGACACTGCGGGAGTGGCGTCAGTAAGGCTCTCGAGCGTACACTGCGCTGGCGCTTTATCCGGCCGCCACCGCATCAGCTTCGTGCCATGACGGAATCGCCCGCCGCTGTAATGGTCATACCGGACCTCCACCACTAGCTCCGGCTTCAGCGGCTCCCACTCAGTCGAGCGTTCCGTGCTCCAACGGCTTGGCCCTCCCGGCGCGCGCCCCGTGAACCCCGGCGAACCGCGCATCGCTTCCAGCTTCAACGTCAGTTCCGGCTTCTCCGCCGCAGCCAGCGCCGAACAGAACCCCACATGATGCAGCAAGCCTTGGCTGTCATAAAGCCCCAACAGCAGCGACCCCACCAGCCGCTCCTTCGATCCATAGCGGAATCCGCCCACCACGCAATCCGCCGTGCGCAGGTTTTTCACCTTCACCATGCCGTCGCGGCTTCCGCTCTCATAAGGCAGGTCCAGCCGCTTCGCCACTACGCCATCCAACTTCACGCCCACGCTCGCCAGCCAATCCCGTGCCACGGCAATATCGCACGTCGCAGGCGACAGTTGCATCGCCTCGGGATTCTGAAAGTACCGCTCCGCGAAACTCTCCAGCTTGCTCCGCCGTTCCCGCAGAGGAAGCCCGGCCAGCACCTCGCCCGCCTCATCCACTAGCAGATCGAAAACAATATACGTCGCCGGCGTTTCGTGGCTCAGCTTTTCAATGCGGCTCGCCGCCGGATGAATACGCTGCAGCAAACTGTCGAACGACGGCAGAAAAATTTCGCCATCCAGTACGAACGTGCGCGGCTTCAGATCCAGTACCGCCCGCACCACCTCCGGAAAATAACGCGCCAGCGGTTCGCCCGATTTCGATTGCAACGCCACTTCATCGCCATCGCGAAACGCAATGCAGCGAAACCCATCCCACTTCGGCTCATACTGCCACTCCGGCCCTTCAGGAATTTCGGAAGCCGTGGAAGCTTCCATGGGCGCATACGGCGGCATGATCGCAAGCTTCATTTCAGAAATTTCTCCAGCTTCACTCGCTTCCCTTCCAGCAGCGGGCTGAACAAATCTCCTA
>JBBROT010000606.1:0-1540 GCA_038229155.1 Bryobacterales bacterium
ATTTCGTTTACCGGCGTATAGAACTGTACCCAGGAAAAGCGCTCGGCAAACGCCCGCGCGTACTGGCTGAACAGTTCGGGCCAATCCGGATTTTGGAAATCGCCAACCCAGTCCGGCACCCCAAAATGACACAGGTCCACGATGGGGATAATTCCGAGCCGCCGCATTTCCTCAAATACCAGGTCCGTAAATTCCCACTCGTACTTTCCCGGGGCGAGATGAATTTTGTAATACGGCGGCCCGTACCGCAAATAGCGCAGTCCCATCTCGCGGACCAAGGCCAAATCTTCTTTCCAGAATTTGTAATGAAACGTTTTCTCCAGTTCGTCGATTCTTTGGTTGCGGCCGTCCTTCCCGGTAATCACGGGATAGCTGCATTCAATACCCGTGGCAAAGATGAACTTCCACGGCGGCCAAACCCCGGCAGGTTGAACGTGCGCGGGCTTCATCTCTTTCTCCGGAGTTGAATCTCAAACAGCTTGGCGACCGTCAAGCCGTAAGCGATGTGCCCCGCAATCATTTGAATGGTTTCCTGCTTGGGGGCTTTGGCGGGCGGGAGCATCAGGCGCATCGCGGGCACGAGCGACCCCGGGCCGAAGGCCCATACGAAGAGCCCCTGGCCCGCGCCAGCCAGCCAGACATTGCGTCGGCGGCGGCCTTGGAGCATTCCATAGACACTTCCCCAAAAGGCGCCGTAAGCGAGATGAACGGCTTTGCCGGCTGGTTTCGAATACTTAGAGAGATCCCGATCGAAAAGGCCAGAGCCCAGCTTGACGATAAATAGTTCAGCGGCGCCCTCCGGGCCGGGACCCTGCGCCTCCGCCAGAGCGCCGGCCGGCGTGACGGCGGCCGCATGTTCCACCGGGTTTTGTGCCCCGGAGCGTCCAGGTGAGTACGCGGCCGGCGACCGAGAGCGGTCTTGCCATTCGATTACCTTCTTTTCATCGAACGAATCGGCCGGCAAGTTCTGTGGCTGTTCATTTTTTCGCTTCGATTCGGTTTCGAATGCCAGTGTAATTCGAGCAATCACCATAAGTACAAGAGCGCCAGCGAGGCCCGCCGCAGCGCCGTATCCGATGGTTTTCAGAGGCGTGGTGGATCTGTTGATCCGCATGGTGGATTCGAGCATAACCGATCTCCTATTCGAACAACTCGGCGCGTTTCTGGGGGGTCCAGCTTGCCGAAGATCCGCCGCACAACCGGATCACAACATTTTCCTCCAAATTAAAACGCTTGGGGAATGGCCGCACCCACTCGTGTGTAGGGGTCTTGACGAAGCATCCGATGACGGCGCAAACGTACGCATCCTGCATCACCTCCTCAGCCTCATTATCGTCACGAAAAACTGCCAGTGTTACCGCAGACCGGAACGCAACTCGCGTACAGGCCCTCGTCGCCCACGCCGGCTTGGAGTTGGCAGCACGGGACTGTGCGAAGGCGGCGATCATGGCGAGATTATTCGCGCGCAAGCGCCACCTTGTTTGGCGTCGCTTCCGCCGCAACTTCTACTTCAGGGTTTTTGAGGTCCCGCCTGACGCCC
>JBBROT010000607.1:0-1540 GCA_038229155.1 Bryobacterales bacterium
CAGCACGGCGGCGATCTGATCGGGGAAGGCGCGGACATAATCTGCCGCGCGGGCAAGGCCGGCGGCCCCGGCGACGCAACCCAAACCGAAGATGGGGATGCGCTTGAGATTGGCGGAGAGGCCCAGGCGGTTGATCAGACGCGCATCGATGGAAGGGCTGGAAACGCCGGTGATGGAGACGAAGAAGAGCGCGCCCAGATCTGTAGGCTGCAGACCGGCTTGCGCCAATGCGCGGCGGAGCGACTGCCCGCCCAGATCGGTGGCGGCTTGGATCCAGCGATCATTCGCCTGGCCCCAGGTTTCGATGGATTCGTATTCGGAGAGAGGGTAAGCCAGATAGCGGCCATCGACACCCACGCGGGAGTGCAGCCGCTCCAACATGCGGACCTTTTCGGCATCCAGCTTCCCGGCCCAGCGCTGCTTGAGCGCCTCCAGCAAAACTGTTTGGGAATAATATTGCGCGGGGAAAGAACTGGCGGCACTGACGATTTTCATAAGTCGATCACACGCCTGGCGAGGCCAAGCGCTTCAGCCCAAAATGACGACGACCGATGTGCAAGATCCACCACGTTCTTTATCGACCGCACAAATTCTTCAAGCTGCTGTTCTTCAATCATAAGAGGCGGCGCGGCTTTCAGCACCAGAAAATTATTGCCGCAAATCTGAGCCAGCACATTGCCATCGCGGAACAGGCGCATCACCAGCACCTGGCCGAACATGCCGGGATGGATCTTCATGAACGCTTCGAACGGCAAGCGCAGGCTGAGTTGCCGGGGCTGTTGAAATTCGATGCCGCTGAGCATGCCAACGCCGCGAATCTCTTTCACCATTTCGTACGAAGAGAGTTCGTGGCGCAGACGTTCGCGTAGCTGTTCTCCCAGGCGGAGAGCCTTTTCGCCGAGCCGTTCACGCTCCAGCACATTGAGTGTTGCCAAGCCCGCGCGCATGGAAAGGCCGTTCTCACTGAATGTCGAGGTGTGCACGATGGAGCGCTTCAGCGACGTATAGACCGAGCTATAAATGGCATCGGTCATAAGCAACGCCCCATTCGGAACCAAGCCGCCGCTCAAGGCCTTTGCCAGGATGACCATGTCTGGCTCCGCGCCGTAATGGTGAATCGCCAGGAAGGGGCCGGTGCGGTACATGCCGGTCTGCACTTCATCCACAACCAGGAGCGTGCCGAACTGCCGGCACAGGCGCTGCACCTCAGCGAAGTAGCCCTCGGGAGGCAGACGGATGCCGGCTTCCGATTGCACGGGCTCCACGAAGAACGCGGCAAACTGCTTGGTGGCAAGGGCGCGATGGAGAGCGGGAAGGTCGCCGAATGGGATGGATTCGGTGTGCGGCAGAAGCGGGCCGAAACCCTGTTTCCAAAACGGATCGCCCATCAGGGAGAGCGCGCCGCACGTCAAGCCATGGAACGCGCCATCGGCATAGAGCAGGCCGGGGCGCCCGGTGTGGGCTCGTGAAAATTTGATGGCGGCTTCCACGCCTTCGCTGCCGGAACTGCAGAAGAACGCTTTGCGGACGCGTCCGCCGG
>JBBROT010000608.1:0-1521 GCA_038229155.1 Bryobacterales bacterium
ATACAATCGCATTGTGAATCGTCGTCTCCCGCTGATTGGTGATCCCGATCGAGGCGATATCGCGCGGCCGCAGCCCCGCCTTCCCCAGCGCCTCAATCGCGACTCCAATCTGCGAACTCCAGATCTCGCGCGCGTCATGCTCCACCCATCCCGCCTGCGGATAAATCTGGGCATGCTCACGCTGAGCCACCGCGCGAATGGTACCGTCATGATCGAAAACCAGCGCGCGCGAGCTGGTAGTCCCCTGGTCGAGTGCGAGTAGAAATGGCAACCCGCTATTACATCGCATTCGGAATAATCTTGCCGCCCCCACATGCCATACTTGGGGAATTGCGAGAATTTTCACGTCGCTATTAAATGCCCCTGGCAGCAACACGCACGTCTAACTTCCTGACGAACGTCCTGTGGAGCTGGTCGGGAGTCGCGATTAACCTCTTCGCCGGCTTCTTCCTTTCCCCGTTTCTCATCAGGCGCTTGGGTGACGATAACTTCGGCGTCTGGACCCTTGTGCTGGCCATGGTGGAATATTACTGGCTGCTGGACCTGGGCTTCCGGAACGCCACGGTGAAATACGCCGCGCATTACCGCGCGCTCGATCAGCCGCTTGAAGTGAACCGCGTCATCAACACCGGCCTGCTCTATTCGTTCATCGTCGCCGCTGTTACGTTGACGCTCACGCTCTTCGGCCGCAGCCACGTCAGCAGCCTGTTCCACTCCGATAAGCCCATCTTCGGCACGCTCCTGCTCATCGTCGGCGTCAGTTGGTCCATCGGTATGGTGTTCAACGTCTTCAACGCGGGCCTCGAAGGCTTCCAGCGCTTCGACATCACCAGCCGTCTTTGGATCATCGCCACCGCCTTCCGCTCGCTGGTCACTCTGGTGCTGGTGATGAAGGGTTACGGCCTGCGTGAAATGGCGCTGGTGCTGCTTGCCAGCCAGCTCTTCATTTATCTTGCCGGCTTCATTTCTTTCCGCCGGATCTTCCCCGCGCTCCAAATCTCGCCCGGGCTGGCCAACGTCAAAACGCTCAAGGAAATGGCCGCCTTCGCTTCACATAATTTCGCCATCTCCATTTCCACGCGCGTGCTCACGCAAAGCCCGGCGCTTCTCATCGGATTGAAACTGCCCACACGCTTCGTGGCATATTTCAGCGTCCCCCAGAAGCTGCTCGATTACCCGCTCGATGCCATCGGCCGCTTCGGCGTCATCAGCGGAACCACCGCGGCCGATCTCTGCGCGCGCGGCGATTGGCCGAAGATCGCGAGCCTCGGCATTTGGGCGAATCGCTACTGCGCGGCTCTCTATTTCTTTCTCATCGCCTACCTCACCATCTACGGCAAGCAATTTCTAACCGTGTGGCTCACGCCGCAATTCGCCGAACACAGCGCGCCGCTGCTTCCCATTCTGCTCATCGGTGCCGCGGCCAACAGCTCTCAATACAACTCCGCCTGCATCCTGGTGAACAGCGGCGGCCAGAAGTGGTACGCGCGTCTGTTGATGGCGGAAGCCGCGCTGTTCCTG
>JBBROT010000609.1:0-1518 GCA_038229155.1 Bryobacterales bacterium
GCAATTTATCTACAGGGCGGCCGGGCCCGCGGCCATGCACGCCATCGGGAATTATTGAGTTACTGAAGCGTTACGAGATTCCGATTTCGGGTAAGCGAGCTGTTGTTGTGGGGCGCAGCGATATTGTGGGGAAGCCGGCGGCGATGTTGCTCCTGCAAGAGAACGCGACGGTGACGATTGCTCATTCGAAGACCGAACACCTTGCCGAAGTTTGCCGGGAAGCGGAAATTCTGGTTGCGGCAATCGGCAGGCCGGCGTTCCTGGGAGCGGAACATATTCGGCCGGGTGCCACGGTCATCGATGTGGGGATTAAGCGATTGACTACCCGCGAGGAGGTGGTGCGATGGTTCGGTGACGATAGCGCGCGCGTGAAGAGCTTCGACGAAAAAGGAAGCGTACTGGTGGGGGATGTGCACCCGGTGGAAGGCCCGCGGGTGGCGGGTGCGTGGACGCCGGTACCGGGCGGCGTGGGGCCGCTGACCATTGCGATGTTGATGCGCAATACCGTGGAAGCGGCGGAGCGAAGCGCTTAACCGGCGATGGGAGCGAAGTTTTTCAAGACTCCTGCCGACTGGCGAGCGTGGCTGGAGAAGCACCATGCTTCTCAGGACGAACTCACAGTTGGGTTTCATAAGAAGGGCTCCGGCAGGGGGAGCATCACGTGGCCGGAATCGGTGGATGGGGCGCTCTGCTTCGGGTGGATCGACGGCGTCCGGCGTCGTGTGGATGAAGAGAGTACACCATACGGTTTACACCGCGAAGACAGAAAAGCATTTGGAGCGCGGTGAATCTGAATCGCGTGGCGGAACTTTCCGCGCAAGGGGCGATGCACGCGGCCGGGCTAAAAGCCTTCGAAGCCCGAGAGGAAGCCCGCAGCAGAATCTACGCCTTCGAACAGGGAACGGTGGAACTCAGTGAGGCTATGAAAGAGGAATTCCAGGCAAACGCATCCGCCTGGACATTTTTTCAATCCCAGCCCGCCGGGTACCGAAAAATAGCGACCTGGTGGGTGATCAGCGCCAAGCAGGAACCGACCAGACAGCGCAGGCTTCGACTGTTGATGCAGTATTCGGAGCAGGGCGAACGGATTCCGCAATTGAGACCTACTCCGAAGCAAAAATCGGCTTAATGGGCGCGTCCGGCGCGTTGTGCGTCGTCATGAACGGCCAGGACGCTTCGCATGCGGAGCATGTTCTTCAAAGTTTCGAACCAGAACGGGGCGCCCAGGCTTAGGAGGAGCACTGAAACAATGGAGCCCGGAATACCCGAGCCACGCCACCGGGCGAGCCATTCATGGGGATCGTGCGCAATGGGGAACATGTCGTGCGAGGCCAGCACGGAAATCTGACGGGTATCCATGCCGGTGAGCTGTTCCTGACTGTAGGCCTTCTGCACAAGAGAACCACGCAAAGCATCGTCGGACGAAAGACGATTGACCAGTGCCACGGTATCCATCTGCGTGACCAGGACCAACAAGAGCGCGTTACATAACGTCACGCGGCGTGTGGTGAAGGTAAA
>JBBROT010000610.1:0-1516 GCA_038229155.1 Bryobacterales bacterium
GAACGGACGGAACAATTTCCAAAACGCAACAGATTCGCTACATGCCGCAAAAAGTGAATAGGCCTGACGGGCGTGAGGCCATGGGTTCCACGCCCACGGCACCACGGGCTCACATGCAGAATTTTATCGATTGCGTTCGCAATGGCCGCCAACCGAATTGCTCATTTGAAACAGGATTTCGGGTGTCCATCGCGTGCCGCATGGCTGTCGATAGCTACCGCGAGGGTCGCACGGTGAAGTGGGACGCCACCAAAGAAGAGCTGGTCTAGGTGGACTTCGAATACACGCCCGAGCAGGTGCAGTTGCGGCGCGCGGTGAGGGATTTTGCGACACGCGAGATTCTTCCGCACGTCATGGAGTGGGACGAGAAGCAGGAGTTTCCCGCTGGCGTGGTGAAGAAGCTGGGCGAGCTGGGGTACATGGGAAGCATTTTCCCGGAAGAACTCGGCGGCGCGGGTTTGGGCTATGTAGAGTATTCGATCATCATCGAAGAACTGGCCCGGGTGGATGGATCGGTCGCCATCATTCTGGCGGCGCACACGTCTCTCTGCACCAATCACATTTACAAGGCCGGCACGGAAGAGCAGAAGCAGCACTATATTCCGAAGCTGGCTTCGGGCGAGTGGCTTGGCTGCTGGTCTTTGACCGAGCCGGAAGCTGGCTCTGACGCGGCGGGAACCCGTAGCACGGCGGTCCGAGAGGGCACGGACTGGATTGTGAACGGCTCCAAAACGTTCACCACCAATGCGCATTATGCAGACGTTTGCGTGGGCATGGCGGTGACGGCGCGCGGTGCACAACAGCATGGCATTTCCGCGTTCCTTTTCGACAAAGGGATTGCGGGTTATCGCGCCGGCAAGAAAGAAAACAAGATGGGATTGCGCGCCAGCGACACAGGCGAGGTGATCTTCGACAATTGCCGCCTTGCCGAAGACAAGCTGCTGGGTAAAGAAGGCGACGGCTTCATCGACAGCCTGAAAATTCTTGATGGCGGACGGGTTTCCATTTCTGCGCTTTCGATCGGCATGGCGCAGGGCGCTTACGACGCGGCGCTGAAATATTCGAAGATCCGGAAACAGTTCGGGCGTCCCATCAGCGAATTTCAGGCGATTCAGAACAAGCTGGTGGATATGGCGACCTCGATCGACGCATCGCGGTTGCTGACGTATCGAGCGGCGATGATGCTCGATCAGGGTAAGCGCGTGACGAAGGAATCGGCCATGGCGAAGCTATTTTCTTCTGAAGCGGCTGTGCGGATTGCCGATGAAGCGGTGCAGATCCACGGCGGCTACGGGTTCATCAAAGACTATCCGGTGGAAAAGTTCTACCGCGATGTAAAGCTCTGCACCATTGGCGAAGGCACCAGCGAAATACAGCGGCTGGTGATTGCGCGGCAGATTTTGAAAGACTAGCGTGTTTCCGGCCGCGGACAAATTGCTGGCGCACGACGCGCGATCGCTGGGGAAGGCGGCAAGCGCGGTGGAGCGGCACGACCCGGCAGCGCGCGCGTTCATTC
>JBBROT010000611.1:0-1501 GCA_038229155.1 Bryobacterales bacterium
CAAAGACGGATTCTTCCCGCGCTTCGGCGTGATAGCCCTTCACTACACGGATGCCGCCCAGAAACTCCGTTAGCCGCCCAGTCACTTCCGCGGTAATCTTGCCGCGTTCTTTAAAGATGGGGCGAATCTTGCGCATGGCGCGCTGCAGGAAAAAGCCGAAGCTCAAAACCAGCACCAACGCAAGAGCGGTCATACGAGCGCTGATGGTCATCAGAATTACGAAGGAGATGATGGCGGTCAGGATGCCGCCCACAAACTCCACAAGGCCCGTGCCGATCAGGTTTCGGATGCCTTCCACGTCGCTCATGATGCGTGATACCAGCGTCCCGGAGCGGTTCGCATCGAAGTAGGCCACCGGCAGCCTTCCAATGTGCGCCTGCACCTTTTGCCGCAACTCCGAAATCAGTTTCTGAGCGGCCACGGAAAGCAGTTGCGTAAGCGAGTAGGAAGTGATCCCCTGAATGACAGTTGCCCCCAGCACCACCAGAATCAGCGGCAGCAGCAGATGCACCTGCTTCTTGCCGACAACGTCATCCACCAGATACTTGGTGGAGGCGGGTAGCACCAGACCGGAGAGCCGATTGATCACCATCAACACGAAGCCCAAGGCAAGAATTCCGCGGCGAGGAGACATCAATTCCCAGACTTCGGGAAGCATGGTTTTGACGCGAGCCACACCGGCCGGCTTTGCAATTGGAGTCGTCATCTGTTCTTTGATGATTGTGGCGGCTTTCGGGTTCGAACCGCCAACTGCAGGTTGGGGTGAGCTCCCCGTAGCCGTGCAGTTAAGGCTTCGGCAGCAAGGCGTTCGCCAGCAAAACTTTGAAGAGTGGCGCGGTCAGATTGCGAAACGAACTGAAATGCGGGAACGCGATGGTGAGGGCGACCACCTGATTCACTATGCTCTTCTCTCGCGATCTTTCACGGGCTTGCCGCCGATTGAGCCAGCGATCAGTGCGAAGCGCTTCATCGAGAGTGGCGCCATGCCAAAAGACGCGCTGGCGCGGATTGAAGCTTTGCAGACCGTATTGAAATCAGAACCTAAGTCCGAGCGCCTTCAGGAATTGCAAGCCATTGCGAAAGATAGAGACCTGAATGCGGAATATGAGCGCGCCATGCGTTTTTTGTATTCGAAAGAATTCGAACACCAAACCAGCTACACGCAACGCGGTCATAGTACCGACACGTCCGTTGCCGCAAACTACGCGGTCTGGCAGGGCCTCAACGTACTGGCCGCTTCGGCGCCGAAGCTGAAGATCGAGCGTGTCCTGATCATCGGCCCGGGCCTCGATTTCGCGCCCCGCACCGCGTTGATCGAAACGGCTCGGCCGCAAAGTTACCAACCGTTTGCGGTGCTCGATGCCCTGCTTTCGCTTCATATGAGCCCGGTGGTTCATTGCTGGGATATCAATCCGCGGGTGATTCGTTTCTTCGATTCGTTTTCCTCTCACCCCACGCTGGAACTGCACGCGGCCGAAGGCGACCGGGACTATCTGGCTTA